>NZ_JAMYNS010000026.1:0-58513 GCF_040319125.1 Mesorhizobium sp. M0938
AAAAAAAAAAACCCACAATATCCCCCCCCTAAACCCACACCCAAAAACCCCCCCCCCCCCCCCCCCCCCCCCCCCCCTCTCTTTACAAAAAAACACCCGGCGCGGGGGGGGGCCCCGCCCCCCCCTTTCCTGACTGACCGCATCCCCACACGGCCCGTCCCCCGTTATCCCGGATCCAGAGTTTTCTGGTATCCCTGATCCAGAGCTTTTCTGGACAGAATCAGCAATAAAATCAACTGCAAATTATATCACCACAACCGTCGTGCCAACATTGACGCGTTCATAAAGGTCGACAACATCTTCGTTGCGCATGCGAATGCAGCCCGACGAGACCGCGCCGCCGATCGTCCATGGCTGGTTGGTGCCGTGGATGCGGTAGAGCGTCGAGCCGAGATAAAGCGCGCGTGCGCCGAGCGGGTTCTCGGCGCCGCCGGCGACATAGGTCGGCAAATAGCGCCCCTTGGCGGCCTCGCGCGTGATCATCTCCGCCGGCGGCCGCCATTCGGGCCAGACCTTCTTCTGCGAGATCTTGTGCTTGCCGGCCCACTCGAAGCCTGGCTTGCCGGTGCCGACGCCATAGCGGCGCGCCTTGCCGTTGTTCTCCACCAGATAGAGAAAATTCTCCGTCGTATCGATGACGATCGTGCCCGGCTTGTGCGGGCCGTCATAGGCGACTTCCTGCGGCAAGTAGATCGGGTTGATCTGCGGGCGCGCGACCATGCGCTTCTTGGACGGCGCCTGCATCGCGGCCGTGTGCAGCTGAGCCGGTTGCGCCTGCCGTTGATAACGGCGCTGCGGTCTTTGCATCTCTTGCCTGCCCTGCCGGACGATGCCCGGCGCGCGGCCAAGCTGCAGCACCCAGGGCGCCGAAAGGTCAGGGCTCACCATCACCGGCGGCCTGTCGGCATACCGGTCGCGGGCACTGGAGGATGTGGCGGCGGCCGCCAGTACGGCTGCGGCGCCGAGCAGCGGGAACAAAAATGTTTTCATCGGAACGCACCTTGATCGTCGAACATGCCGGGGCGCAAAGGCGTCCCCGATCGCCCGGACATTGGCGCGAAGCGGCAACTGAAACATGAATCGGAATGCGTAAAATGCGGATGTGTCAGTAAAGCTTTCGGTGTGGTTACCGGCCGGTGCAGGAATCTGGTAAAGCCGGAGTAAAGCGGCGCAAAAGCGCATTAACGAAGTGGAATTCCGCCATGGATGAGAACACAGGCCTGCTCGCCGGCCCCGATGGTATCGCGCGCTGCTTCTGGCACGGCAATCTGCCGGACTATCTGCACTACCACGATCACGAATGGGGCCGGCCGGTCACCGACGACCGCAAGCTGTTCGAAAAGATCTGCCTCGAAGGCTTTCAGTCGGGCCTGTCCTGGCTGACCATATTGCGCAAGCGCGAGAATTTCCGCGAGGCGTTCGCCGGCTTCGATGTCGACAAGGTCGCCGCCTTCACCGACGAGGATGTCGAGCGCCTGCTCGGCAATGCCGGCATCATCCGCCACCGCGGCAAGATCGTCTCGACCATCAACAACGCCAAGCGTGCCCGCGAACTGGCCGAAGAGGCCGGCTCGCTGGCGGCCTGGTTCTGGAAGTTCGAACCCGGCCCGGACGAACGGCCCGAAATCGTCGATCTCGCCCATCTGCGCGCCAATCCGACCACGGCGGTTTCTGTGCGGATTTCGAAGGAGTTGAAGAAACGCGGCTGGAGCTTCGTCGGCCCGACCACCGTCTACGCCTTCATGCAGGCCATGGGGCTGGTCAACGATCATCTCGAAGGCTGCGTCTGCCGCGAGCAGGTCGAAGCGGAACGCAAGACGTTCAAGCGGCCGAAGTGAGCTTCCTCACCGCCGAAGCGGGCGACAAAACTCAAGCACCGCTGGCGCCGGCCAGAAAAAGCCCGACGACGATTGCCGCTATCGTGGCAAAAGCCGGATAGATCACCAGCAGGCTGGTCATCAGTGCATCGCGCATGGTCGGTCCTGTACGCTCGTCCGCGGCGATCTCGAATGGTCCCGCCGTTTGGCCGGCCAATCCGGGTGCATGGCCATCGGCCCGTCGCAGCCGGGGCAGGTCGGCGGCGCCGCTGTCGATAGTGTCGAATTCCCGTGCCGTGATCATGGCCCGAACCTCTTGTTTCGGCGCGCTTTATCGGCTGCGATTGTGTCGGCACAATGCCGCGCTTATGGCGGAATTGTTTCGTTTTGGCTCCGCTTTGTTTCAGCAAACGTGCAAACGCTTGCCGCTCCCGGCTGCATCGGTTAGGACACCCGCGCTGTGGAAATTCAGCAGTTTTGCCGATCCACGGAGCGCCACGAAACACCGGGTACCCATGCCATGGCCGACAAATCGGAAAAGATGAAAGCGCGGCTGCCGCGCGGACTTGTCGACCGCGGCGCCGACGATATCCGCGCCGTCGAGAAGATGATGACGACGATCCGCTCGGTCTATGAATTGTACGGCTTCGAGCCGGTCGACCAGCCGCTGATCGAATACACCGATGCGCTGGGCAAATTCCTGCCCGACCAGGACCGGCCGAACGAAGGCGTGTTCTCGTTCCAGGACGATGACGACCAGTGGCTGTCGCTACGCTACGACCTGACGGCGCCGATGGCGCGTTTCGTCGCCGAGAATTACGAGCGCCTGCCGAAACCTTATCGCAGTTATCGTTCCGGCTGGGTGTTCCGCAACGAGAAGCCAGGTCCCGGCCGCTTCCGCCAGTTCATGCAGTTCGACGCCGACACGGTCGGCACGCCGGGCGTGGCGGCCGATGCGGAGATGGCGATGATGATGGCCGACGTGATGGAAGCGCTCGGCATCAAGCGCGGCGATTACGTCATCCGCGTCAACAACCGCAAGGTGCTCGATGGTGTGCTGGAGGCGATCGGCCTCGGCGGTGATGAGAATGCCGGCCGCCGGCTGACGGTGCTGCGCGCGATCGACAAGCTGGATAAGTTTGGACCGGAAGGCGTCAAGCTTTTGCTGGGCAAGGGTCGTTGGGACGGCGGTAAGGAAGGCGAGGGGGATTTCACCAAGGGTGCTGGACTGGACGAGGTTCAAGCAGAGTTCGTTGTCGCCGTCGTTCTTCATAACCAACACGTTGGGGCTGGGCTCAAAAACGATGTAGGGAAATGGAACAGGGCACTTGAGGCCAACCCCACGGCGGAAGCGGGGTTTGCTGAACTCAAAGAGATTGAAGCGCTTGTCCTAGCTGCCGGCTATGGTCCGGACCGCATTCGCATCGACCCCTCGATCGTCCGCGGCCTCGAATATTACACCGGCCCGGTCTACGAGGCCGAGCTTCTTGCAGAAATCCCCAACGAGGATGGCCAGATCGTGCGCTTCGGCTCGGTCGGCGGCGGCGGGCGCTATGACGGTCTCGTTTCGCGCTTTCGTGGCGAGCCGGTGCCGGCGACGGGCTTTTCCATCGGCGTCTCCAGGCTGATGACCGCGCTGAAGAACCTCGGCAAGCTCGACACTTCTGATGTCGTCGCTCCGGTCGTCGTGCTCACCATGGACAAGGACACGGAAAGCCTCGGCCGCTACCAGAAGATGGTCAGCGAACTGCGCGCCGTCGGCATCCGCTCCGAAATGTATCTCGGCGGCGCCGGCATGAAGGCGCAGCTCAAATATGCCGACCGTCGCGGCAGCCCCGTCGCCATCATCCAGGGCGGCGACGAGCGGGCGAAAGGCGAAGTGCAGATCAAGGATCTGATCGAGGGCGCCCGCATGTCGGCCGAGATCGCCGACAACGCCGAATGGCGAGCGGCACGCCCGGCGCAGGTGACGGTCGCGGAAAGCGAGCTGGTGGCTGAGGTGAGGAAGATACTCGCGGCGCAGGCGGCCGATCGCGCGAAAGGTGGCGCTTGAACACCCCCCTCTGGCCTGCCGGCCATCTCCCCCTCAAGGGGGGAGATCGGCAATGTCTGCGACGGCGCTTGTCTTGCAGCGCTGGCGATTCGCGAAAGCGGCAATGCAAGCCAATCTCCCCCCTTGAGGGGGAGATGGCCGGCAGGCCAGAGGGGGGTGCCTCGCGCCCAACTGATCAATGACCTCCCGCTACCCCGCCATCGCCGCGGACATCGCGACGCTCTTCGCCGCGCGCAACACCCATGCGGTGGAAGTCGCGGTGCTGCAGCCGGCCGATCCATTTCTCGACATGGCGGGAGAGGATCTGCGCCGTCGCATTTTCCTCACCGAAAGCGAGACCGGCCAGACGCTTTGCCTGCGGCCGGAGTTCACCATTCCCGTCTGCCTCGACCATATCAGCTCGCAGGCCGGCACGCCGCGCCGTTATTCCTATCTCGGCGAGGTGTTTCGTCAGCGCCGCGAGGGCGGCAATGAGTTTTTCCAGGCCGGTATCGAGGATCTCGGCGACCGCGACACTGCCGCCGCCGACGCCCGTTCACTGGCCGATGCGCATGCGCTGCTTTCCCTGGTGCTGCCGGCACGGCCGCTGACGATCACGCTCGGCGACCAGACCCTCTTCGAGGCGGTGCTCGCCGCCCTCGGCCTGCCGCGTGGCTGGCGCATGCGGCTGGCCCGCGCCTTCGGTTCGGCGGCGATGCTGGAGGCAGCGCTTGCCGACCTCGCCAACCCGCCGCGGAATGGTCAGCTCGCCGGTGCGGTCGCCGCCCTTGTGCTCGATGGCGATCTGGAAGGGCTTTCGACGCACATCGCCGGCGGCATGGAGCAGGCGGGCCTGTCGGCGTCGGCCGGGCGCTCGCCATCCGACATTGCGCGGCGCTTGATCGAGAAGGCCGAGTTGCGCAGCGTGCGGCTGTCCAACGAGGCGTTTTCGGCGCTGAAGACTTTTTTGGCGATCGACGTGCCGCTCGACGGCGCAGCAAAAGCGCTCGAAATCTTCGCGACCGGCGCCGGGCTTTCGCTGGGCGCGGCGCTGGACAATTTTTCCGCACGGGCAAAGTCGATCGAAGCTCTTGGCCTGCCAGTCGAAAAAATTCGCTACGATGCCGCCTTTGGCCGTCCGCTCGATTACTACACCGGTCTGGTCTTCGAGATCGCGGCGGAAGACGGCGAGCGGCCTTTGGCCGGCGGCGGTCGCTATGACCGGCTGCTGACGCTGCTCGGCGCCAAAACGCCGATTCCCGGCGTCGGCTTTTCGGTCTGGCTAGACCGCATCGAAGCGCTGCGGGAGCAGGCGCCATGATCACGCTGGCGATACCGTCGAAGGGCCGGCTGAAGGAGCAGGCGCTGGAGGTGTTGGCCAAGGCCGGGCTTGCCGTCAGCCTGCCCGGCGACGAGCGCAAATATCGCGCCCGCATCGAAGGCGTGGAAGCCGTCGAGGTGGCGTTCCTGTCGGCGTCCGAAATTGCAGGCGAGATCGGCCAGGGTTCGGTCGATCTCGGCATCACCGGCGAGGATCTGTTGCGCGAAAGCCTCGCCGACTGGGAGGCTCGCGCGGAGATTGTCGCCCGCCTCGGCTTCGGCAACGCCGATGTCGTGGTGGCGGTGCCCGACATCTGGCTCGACGTCGATACGATGGCCGATCTCGACGACGTCGCCGCCGATTTCCGCCAGCGCCACGGCAGGCGGCTCAGGATCGCCACCAAATACTGGCGGCTGACGCAGCAGTTTTTTTCGCAAAAGCACGGCATCCAGGTCTACCGCATCGTCGAAAGCCTGGGCGCCACCGAGGGTGCGCCGGCGGCAGGACTGGCCGATGTCGTCGTCGACATCACCACGTCAGGCTCGACGCTGCGCGCCAATCATCTGAAGGTGCTGGCCGACGGCGTCATCTTGCGCTCGCAGGCCTGCCTGGTTGCATCGAGGAAGACGCGTGCGGCTGCGGATGAAGCAGTGTTACGCGACATCGCCACGAAGATGAGCGCTCTCCCTCCCCCTTGAGGGGAGGGTGCCTCGCGGAGCGAGGCGGGTGGGGTCGTCTCACGTCGAGCACTGCCGCAACGACCCCACCCGTCCATCCGCCTTCGGCGGCTGTCCACCCTCCCCTCAAGGGGGAGGGATCGAGCGGCCTTCCGCCTCCGGTAACCATCGACGGGATTTCCACCACCCCGGCAGGCTGATAGACTCAGGCTGTCTGCGGAGGAGACGGCGATGCCGATCAATCTCGACGAGTTGAAGAATGCCACCAATCTGCGCGGCAAGCGCAATGGCGGGACCTTCATTGCGCCGGTCGACGGCCGGGCGCATGTGTCGGGCGAGCGCACCGTTCCGCTGCTGCAGCAGACCATCCCGGCGCTGCTTTCGGACACCGTCAGCAAATACGGCACGCTCGACGCCGCCGTTTTCGTCGAACAGGACAAGCGCTTCACCTGGAGCGAACTTTCAGACACCGTGGACGCCCTGGCCGCAGGCTTCCTGGCGCTCGGCCTGGAAAAGGGCGACAGGGTGGGCATCTGGTCACCCAACCGTTGGGAATGGCTGGTGACGCAATTCGCCACCGCGCGGATCGGCCTGATCCTGGTCAACATCAATCCGGCCTACCGGCTGGTCGAGCTGGACTATGCGCTGAACAAGGTTGGTTGCAAGGCGCTGGTGACGGCTGCCAAATTCAAGACTTCCGATTATCTCGGTATGATCGAGACGCTGGCGCCGGAGATCGCGACGGCGACACCGGGCAAGCTCGACGCAAAAAAATTGCCGGCGCTGAAGATCGTCATCCGCATGGGCGAGGAGAATTCGCCCGGGATGTTCAATTTCGCCGACGTGCTGGCAATGGCCGGGCGCGACGAGCATGACAGCCTCGACCGCATCTCCGAGGGGCTGAAGCCTGGCGACGCCATCAACATCCAGTTCACTTCAGGCACGACAGGCGCGCCAAAGGGCGCGACGCTGACCCACAACAACATCGTCAACAACGGCAATTTCGTCACCTCGGCGATCAGGCTGACCGTCGATGACCGGCTGTGCATCCCGGTGCCGCTCTATCACTGCTTCGGCATGTCGATGGGTACAATCGGCTGCGTCACCAAGGGCGCGACCATGGTTTTCCCCGGCGAGGGCGTCGACGCCGGCGCCACGCTGAAGGCGGTGGCGGGCGAGCGCTGCACCGGCCTCTACGGCGTGCCGACGATGTTCGTCGGCATGCTCGATCATCCGGATTTCCAGTCCTTCGATCTCACAAGCCTGCGTACCGGCATCATGGCCGGCTCGCCGTGTCCGATCGAGGTGATGAAGAAGGTGGTGTCGCTGATGCACATGGCGGAGGTGACCATCGCCTACGGCATGACCGAGACCAGCCCGGTCTCGTTCCAGAGCAGCGTCGACGACCCGCTGGAAAAGCGCGTGTCGACGGTCGGCCGCATCCACCCCCATGTCGAGGTCAAGGCGATCGATGCCGACGGCGCCACCGTTGCGGTCGGCGCGGCGGGCGAGCTGTGCACACGTGGCTATTCGGTGATGAAGGGCTATTGGGGCGACGAGGAAAAGACCCGCGAGGCAATCGACGCCGACGGCTGGATGCACACCGGCGATCTCGCCACCATCGACGTCGAGGGCTATTGCAACATTGTCGGACGGGTCAAGGACATGGTCATCCGCGGCGGCGAAAACGTCTATCCGCGCGAGGTCGAGGAATTCCTCTACCGCCATCCCAAGGTCAGGGAAGTGCAGGTGTTCGGCATTCCCGACCCGAAATATGGCGAGGAGCTTTGCGCCTGGATCGTGCTCAAGCCCGGCCAGATCGCCACCGCTGAGGAGATCAAGGCCTTCTGCGCCGGCCAGATCGCGCATTACAAGATCCCGCGCCACATCCGCTTCCGCACCGAATTGCCGATGACGGTGACCGGCAAGCCGCAGAAGTTTCTCATGCGCAAGGCGATGGTCGAGGAACTGGGATTGGTGGCGGCGAAGACGGCTTGAGCGGGCAACGGCTCCCATTCGTATTACGCGTTTCAAGAACAGAGGCGTCATCTCAATGTCGGGCGACAATGACCCGGTCGAACGGGGGTCCCCGCTGAGACGGGTCCCGAGCCAGCGCCAGTGACGGACCGCGATAAGATGGTACTGCTACCCGGGAAGTGTAGGTGTGTACTCCCGCTTCGCCTTGCGCGCCGCGCGCCACTCCTCGAATCGCTGCAGAATGACGAAGAAGGATGGCACGAAGAGCACGGCCAGGCAGGTCGAGGCGATCATGCCGGAAAAGACCGTGATGCCGATCGACTTGCGTGCGCTGGCACCGGCGCCCGTCGCCACCACTAGTGGCGCGACACCGAGGATGAAGGCGAAGGACGTCATCAGGATCGGGCGGAAACGCGCACGTGCTGCCTCGACCGCCGCTTCGACGATCGGTCTGCCGGCGGCGCGCAGTTCGCGCGCGACCTCGACGATCAGGATCGCGTTCTTGGCGGATAGCGCAATCAGCAGGATCAGGCCGATCTGGACGTAGAGATTGTTGTCGATGCCGAGGCCGTTGAGGACCAGGACCGGACCCACCAGCGACAGTGGTGCGGCAAGCAAGATCGAGATCGGGGCCAGCCAGCTCTCATATTGGCCTGCCAGCACCAGATAGACCAAGAGTAGCGCCAGACCGAACACCAGATAGATCTGGCTGCCGACGAGCTTCTCCTGGTAGGAGAGCGCCGTCCAGTCGTAGCCCGTGCCGGGCGGCAGTGTGTCGGCCGCGACCCCTTCCATCATTTTGATCGCTTCGCCGGACGAGAAGCCTTGCGCCTGCACGCCGATGATCGATGCCGAGGGATAGAGGTTGTAGAGGCTGATTAGCGAGGGGCCGACGCTCGGTGTGATCGTCAGCAACGTGCCGAGCGGAATCATGTCGCCGTTCTGGTTGCGGACACTCAGGCGGGCGATATTCTCGGGCGTCAGGCGGAATTGCGCATCGCCCTGCACATAGATCTGGAACACCCGCCCGAACTTGTTGAACTGACTGACATAAGTTGAGCCTAGATAGCCGGCGAGCGTCTGGAAGACTTGGTCCGTGGTCAGCCCCAGGGTTTGCACCTTCTCGCGGTCGATCTCGACCGTGTATTGCGGGACGTTGGCCCGGAACGGCGCCGATACGCGCTGGATGCCCGACTGCGTCTGAGCAGCCCTGGTCACCGCCGCGACCGCGCCCTGCAGCTTGGCAAGGTCGAAGCTGCCGTCACGCAGCTCGACCTGCATGGTGAAGCCGGCGGCGTTGCCGATGCCCTGGATCGGTGGTGGCGGCAGCACCAGCACAGTTCCGTCAGCCATGTCGGACATATTTTTGTTGAGCGTGGCATAGAGCGAGGCAAGATCCTCGCCCTTGCCGCGCAGGCTCCAGTCCTTGAGGATGATGTAGGCGACGCCGGCGTTGGCGAGCGTCGAATTGTTGTCGAGCGCCGAGATGCCGGCGATGGTCACCACCTGATCGACGCCTGGGGTGGCCTTGGCGATCTTTGAAACCTGTTGCAGCGTCTCCTGCGTACGGCCAAGTGCGGCGCCGTCGGGCAGCTGAACCGCGGCGAGCATGTAGCCCTGGTCCTCGATCGGAATGAAGCCGGTGGCCACGCGCGATATGCCGTAGCCTGCCGCGCCGATGATCAGCAGCGCAATGATGCCCATCACCGTGCTGTGACGCACCATGGAGCCGATCAGGCCGGCATAGCGGTTCTCCAGGCGCTGGTAGATCGCATTGAAGCCGCGAAAGAAGAAATTGCGCTGCTCCGGCGGCACCGGCCGCCTCAGCCATGTCGCGCACTGCGTCGGCTTGAGCGTTGCCGCGTTGATGGCGCTGATAATGGCGGTTGCCGCAATCACCAGTGCGAATTGCGCGTACATTTGCCCCGTAAGGCCGGGCAGGAACGCAGCCGGCAGGAACACCGCCATCAGCACCAGCGTGATGCCGATGATCGGCCCGAACAGCGCGTTCATGGCGGCAATCGCCGCATCGTGACCCGACATGCCGCGCTCCATATTGTGAGCGGCTCCCTCGACCACCACGATGGCGTCGTCGACGACGATGCCGATGGCGAGTACGATGGCGAACAGGGTCGACAGATTGACCGAGAAGCCGAGTGCGGCCATCGCCGCGAATGCGCCGATGATGGTCACCGGAACGGTCGTTGCCGGCACCAGCATGGCCCGCCAGTCCTGCAGGAAAAGCAGGATGACGATCAGCACCAGGACGGCGGCCTCGATCAGCGTCTTGTAGACCTCGTGGATCGCCTGGCTGACGAAAATCGTGGTGTTGAAGGGGATCGAATATGCCAGGCCTTTCGGAAACTCGCCCGACAGTTCCTTCATCCTGGCCTCGACCTTGCCGGCCACATCGAGCGCGTTGGCGCCCGGCGACAGGAAGACGGCCATGCCCGCCGCCGGCTGGCCGTCGAGATTGAAGAACTGCCCATAAGTCTGGGCGCCGAGCTCGACCCGGCCGACGTCGCGCACGCGCGTCATGTCGCCATTGGCGCCGGTCTTGACGATCACCGCGCCGAACTGGTCGGGGTCGTCAAGGCGGCTGGACACTTCGACCGTGTACTGGAAGGACTGGCCGTCCGGCGCCGGCGGCGCGCCCATCTGGCCCGCGGTGACCTGCTCGCTCTGCTGCCCCAGCGCCTGGACGACGTCCTGCGTGGAAAGGCCGCGCGCCTGCATCTTCTCGGGATCGAGCCAGACGCGCATGGAATACTGGCCGGCGCCGAACACATTGACATTGCCGACCCCCGGTATCCGGGAGAGCTCATCCTTCAGCTGGATGGTCGCGTAATTGGCGAGATAAAGGCTGTCATATTGGCTGTCAGGCGAGGTCAGCGTGACGATTTCGAGGATCGAGGTCGACTTCTTCTGAACGGTGACGCCCTGCACCTGCACCGCTTGCGGCAGCCCTGCGAGCGCGGAGGACACACGGTTCTGCACAAGCACCTGCGCCTGGTCGAGATCGGTGCCGATCGCGAAGGTGACGGTGAGATTGTAGGTGCCGTCCGATGCAGCATAGGACTGCATGTAGATCATGCCCTCGACGCCGTTGACTTGCTGCTCGATCGGCAGCGCCACCGTGTCGATCACCGCGCGGGCGCTGGCGCCCGGATAGCGCGTCGTTACCGAAACGGTGGGTGGCACCACATCGGGATACTGCGCCACCGGCAGGGCAAAGAGCGAGATGATGCCGATGAGGACCATGAGGATGGCGATGGCGTTGGCCAGGACCGGCCGCTCGATGAAGAATTTGGAGATCATTGCGCCGCGCCGTCCGTGGCGGCCGCCTCCTGTTTCTTCTCCTGCGGTTCGATCTTCTGGCCAGGCACGGCCGTCAACAGGCCGGAGACAAGGACACGGTCATCCGGCGCGACACCTTTGGTGATGACACGCAACGCTCCGACCAGTTGACCGATCTCAACCGGCCGCTGCTCGACGACATCATCCTTTCCGGCGACCAGCACGTAGCGCCCCTTCTGGTCGCTGCCGATCGCCCGGTCGGGAATGAGCAGCATGTCCGGCTCTTCGCCCAGCGGCACGCGCACGCGCACGAAATAGCCCGGCAGCAGCGCCCGGTCTTCATTGGGCAGCACGGCGCGGACCGCCAGCGTGCCGGTGGCGGCCGTAACTTCTGGCGCGGCATAGTCCAGCATTCCCGCATGGGGATAACCCGTCTCGCTTTGCAGGCCGACCTCGACCGGTATTTTCTTGAGGTCCTGCGCGGTCATTCCACGCTTGGCCATGGCGGCGCGAATGCGCAGCACATCCTGCTCCGAGATATTGAAATTGACGTAGATGGGAGCGAGCTGAACGATGGTCGCCAGCGTGGTGGCTCCGCCGGCGCCGACAAGCTGCCCCATCGATACCTGGCGGGAGGTGACAGTGCCCGCGAACGGCGCCTTGACCTCGGTATAGCTCAGATTGAGTTGAGCCTGCTTGACGTCGACCGCGCTCTGCTTCTGCTTGGCGATGTCGACCTGTGCCGCGGCCGCGGACTGGTCAGCGGTCGATTGCGAGATGATTTTCTGGGACAGCAGCTCTTGCTGCCGCTTTAGGTCAGCACCGGACTGTTTGGCGGCGGCATCAGATGAACCCTGCCCGGCCTCGGCTTGCTCGAGCGCCAGCTGGTAGGAATCGGGCTCGATCAGGAACAGCCGGGCGCCGGCCTTGACCTCGTCGCCATCCTTATAGTCGATTTCCTGGATGAAGCCCGAGACGCGCGCAACCAGAGGTGTCGTGTTTACCGCCGCGGCGCTGCCAGTGACCTCGAGATAGGGGGTCACGCTCTGCTTCAATGGAAGTGCCACGTCGACCTTGGGCGGAGGTGGCGCCACGTAAGCGTTTTGTTCGTTGCATGCGGACAACAGTATTGTGACGGCGACCAAGCCTGCCGCCGGCGCGATTCTACCTGATACGAAAAGCATTTTCCCCCTCTGGATACTTCCCGGTGTATATCGCATTATATGAAAGTGAGCTAATTTACATGTTTGAGGGGAGTTTGTCATGCGGATTGCGTTAAGCGTGCTTTTCCTGGCAACCCAGATGGCGGCGACAGCAGCGCTGGCGCAGACTGCGTCCGAGCGCGAGGCCTGCGAGGCGGACTACAAGAAATTCTGCAGCGGCGTGGAGCAGGGCGGTGGCCGCATCATCAAATGCCTGGCCGATCACATGAGCGAGCTGACGCCCGAATGCCAAAAGGTCGTCAAGGCGAACACGCCCGGATAGCACCACTGAGCGCTGGCGGCTGGCGGTGACGAAGCGTTGATGCCATTGATGACCATGGCGAAAATCGACGTCGCCGTGATCGAGGCGGCGCGGCGCGGCTGACGGTCCATCGCGACCAATTGCTGCCAGAGCGTGTCAGTTCGCTACCAGTGCGCCCGTCCGCCCGTGCCTTCGATTTCCACGGTCAGCTGGTTCAGAGCAGGCTCGTAGCGCGATCAAAGCGACCTTCGCACACTCCTGCGAAGCGCACGTCCGATGCCAATGATACAGTACACCTCGCCTCAGGCCGCCAGCACCGCCGCATCCAGCCCGCGAATAATCTTGGCCAGTTCCACACATTCATCGTGCCGAACCTTGTTGCGCCGCCAGGCGAGACAGATCGTGCGCTGCGGCATCGGTTCCTGGAAGGGCACGATCTTCAAATCGCGCATGGCACTGGCTGGTCCTGTCGCCATTTCCGGAATGAGCGTGACGCCGAGCCCGTGCGCCACCATCTGCAGCAGCGTCGTCAGGCTGGTCGCGCCGTAGCTCGCCATTGCCACCGGGCGCACGCTGCCGCAGACGGCAAGCGCTTGTTCGCGCAGGCAATGGCCTTCCTCCAACAGCATCAGCCTTTCCAGCGCCGGGCTTTCCGGTGGAACCGGCGGCGAGGCGAAGGCGGGATCGCCCGCCGGCACGGCAAGGAAGAACCGGTCGGAGAAAAGCGCCTCGGTGATCAGGCCCGGCTGATCGAGGGGAAGGGCCGCGATGAAGGCGTCGAGCTTCCCCAGGCTGGTGTCCTCGATCAGCGACGCCGTCACCGCTTCGCGCAATTCGAGCTGCAAGGCCGGGAAATGGCGTCTCAGCTCCGGCAGCACATGCGGCAGGAGATAGGGTGCCACCGTCGGAATGATGCCGAGCCGGAAGCGCCCTTCCATAGCGGGGCGGCCGCGCCGGGCAGTGGTTTCGATCTCGCGGATGTCGGCAAGAACGCGTTCGATGCGCGGCAGCATGGCCAGTGCCTCGTCGGTCATCCGAACCGATTTGCCGCGCTCGAACAGGCGGCAATTCAGGCGCAGCTCCATCTCGGCGATCTGCGAGGACAGCGCCGGCTGGCTGACGCCGGCCAGCTTGGCGGCGCGGCCGAAATGCAGCGTCTGCGCCAACGCTTCGAAATAATGCATCTGCCGTACGGTGAGGCCTATCATAAGGAAAACCTATCGCAACAAACAGGAAAGGCAATTTGTTTTTATCGGCACGGCAGCCTAGTCTGGAACCATTCCAGAATGGCGTGGCTCAAGGCCCGCCCGGAAAATCGATAAATCCCGGAATCGACAAATCGGAGAGAACGATGGACGCAAAGACCGATGACAATAGCGCGGGAAAATGCCCGGTCGTGCACACGACGGCTGCCAGGGCCAACCGTGACTGGTGGCCGAACCAGCTGAACGTCCAGGTTCTTCACCAGCAATCGACACTGTCCGATCCGATGGGCGAGGCGTTCGACTACGCCAAGGAATTCAGGAGTCTCGACCTGAACGCCGTGATCAAGGACCTGCACGCCCTGATGACGGACTCGCAAGAGTGGTGGCCGGCCGACTTTGGCCATTACGGGCCGCTGTTCATCCGCATGGCCTGGCACAGCGCCGGCACCTACCGCATCGGCGACGGACGTGGCGGTGCCGGAGCCGGTCAGCAGCGCTTCGCGCCGCTGAACAGCTGGCCGGACAACGTCAACCTCGACAGGGCCCGCCGGCTGCTGTGGCCGATCAAGCAGAAATACGGCCGCAAGATCTCCTGGGCCGACCTGATGATTCTGACCGGCAACGTCGCCCTGGAATCGATGGGCTTCAAGACCTTCGGTTTTGCCGGCGGACGCGCCGACGTATGGGAGCCAGAACAGGACATCTACTGGGGTCCCGAAGGCAAATGGCTGGCCGACGAGCGTTACAGCGGCGACCGCGATCTCCAGAACCCTCTCGCCGCGGTGCAGATGGGTCTGATCTACGTCAACCCGGAAGGGCCGAACGGCAATCCGGATCCGCTCGCCGCAGCGCGCGACATTCGTGACACCTTCGCGCGCATGGCGATGAACGACGAGGAGACTGTCGCGCTCATCGCCGGCGGACACACCTTCGGCAAGACCCACGGCGCCGGCGATGCAACGCTGGTGGGTCCGGAGCCTGAAGCCGCCGGCATCGAAGAGCAGGGCCTGGGCTGGGCGAGCAAGTTCGGCACCGGCAAGGGCGGGGATGCGATCGGCAGCGGCCTGGAAGTGACCTGGACCACGACGCCGACGAAATGGGGCAACAACTTCTTCGACAATTTGTTCGGCTACGAGTGGGAGCTGACCAAGAGCCCGGCCGGCGCGCATCAGTGGACGCCGAAGGGCGGCGCGGGCGCAGGCACGGTGCCGGACGCGCATGACTCGGCCAAGCGTCACGCGCCGTCGATGCTGACCACCGATCTCGCTTTGCGGTTCGATCCTTCCTATGAAAAGATCTCGCGGCGCTTCCATGAGAATCCGGACCAATTCGCCGATGCCTTCGCCCGCGCCTGGTACAAACTGACCCATCGCGATATGGGCCCGGTCGTGCGTTATCTCGGTCCGCTCGTTCCCAAGGAAGAGCTGCCTTGGCAGGATCCCATCCCGGCGGTCGATCATGTGCTGGTCGATGAGCTGGACGTGGCCGCCCTGAAGGCGAAGATCCTCGCCTCCGGCCTTTCGGTGCCGCAGCTGGTGTCGACGGCCTGGGCGTCCGCCTCGACCTTCCGTGGCTCCGACAAGCGCGGCGGCGCCAACGGGGCGCGCATTCGCCTCGCGCCGCAGAAGGACTGGGACGTCAACCAGCCGGTTCAACTGGCCAAGGTCCTGGAGAAGCTCGAAGCGATCCAGAAGGAGTTCAATGCTTCGCAGTCCGGCGACAAGAAAGTCTCGCTTGCCGACCTGATCGTCATTGGCGGCGCCGCCGCGATCGAGAAAGCCGCCAAGCATGCCGGCAACGACGTGAAGGTTCCGTTCACGCCGGGGCGCATGGATGCTTCGCAGGAGCAGACAGACGTGGAATCCTTCGCCCCGCTCGAACCGACCGCCGACGGCTTCCGCAACTATCTTAGCGGCAGGCAGCGTTTGTCTCCCGAGGAAGCGCTGGTGGACCGGGCGCAATTGCTGACGCTGACGGCGCCTGAAATGACGGTCCTTGTTGGCGGCCTGCGCGTGCTCGGTGCAAACGCCGACCAGTCCGGGCACGGCGTCTTCACCAATCGGCCTGAGACGCTGACCAACGACTTCTTCGTCAACCTGCTTGACATGGGCACGGTGTGGAAGGCGACATCGGAGGCCAAGGACGTGTTCGAAGGACGCGACCGGGCAACAGGGGCGCTCAAGTGGAGCGGCACCCGCGTAGACCTGATCTTCGGTTCGCATTCCCAACTGCGCGCCCTGGCGGAAGTCTATGCAACCGCGGACGCCAAGGAGAAGTTTGCCAACGATTTCGTGGCGGCATGGAACAAGGTGATGAACGCCGATCGGTTTGAACTCGCCTGATCGGCGAAGATCCGGAGCGGACAGCATCGCCGCTTGCGGTGAGTCTCGACAAAAAAGGCGCGGGTCTTGGCCCGCGCCTTTTTGCATTGAAGTCTTCGAAAATCAGTCCTTCTCGAAGATCCGGGTCTTGGCGACCACGCCGGCGATGGCGCCGCCGATCAGCGGTGCGACGATGAACAGCCAGAGCTGGCCGATCGCAGCGCTTCCCGAAAACAGCGCCGGGCCGATCGAGCGGGCCGGGTTGAGCGACGTGCCGGTCACCGGGATGATGGCGAAGTGCAGTCCCGCCAGCGTCAGGCCGATGACGAGCCCGGCAAAAGCTGTCGTGTGGCTGCCGCTGGTGACGCCGAGGATCACCGTGACGAAGGTGAAGGTTCCGATCAGCTCCCACAGGAACGCCGAGCTGACGCCCCATTTCGTCGCATCCCAGCCGTTGGCGCCGAAACCGCCGGTGTGTCCGCCGACCTGTCCGGAGACGATGATCCACAGCGCCAGCGACGCAATGATGGCGCCGATGATCTGCGCGATCCAATACGGAATGACGTCCTTGGCCTGCATCCGGCCGGCAAGGAACACGCCGAGTGTCACCGCCGGGTTGAGATGCGCGCCCGAGATCGGGCCGATCGCATAGGCCGCCGCAATCAGGCCGATGCCGAATGCAAGACCGATGCCTTCCTGGCCGAGCGGCAGCGCGCCACCGAAGCCGCCCGTCACCACCGAAGCCGTGCCGATGAACACCAGTAAAAATGTCCCTAGAACTTCCGCCAGATAAGTCTTCATTGCCCTCTCCTCGTAATTTCCCGCCGATCCGCTTGCAGTTCTTGGCGAATCACGCAGCGAAAGAGTATCGCAACTTCAAAACTTTGGAAGCACAAGCATTACGCCCGACTACAGCGCCGCGCGTCCATTGGGACGCGCAAAGGACGCTGTAGCACTTTTGATTTTGCGCATGATCCTTACCGAAAATCGATTCCGATTTTCGGTAAGGATCATGCGCTAGATCTGTGGGTGCTAACATATCTGCGCTCGATCTGGCGTCCGAGGCTCTCCCGGCTTGTGTGCGCCAGTCCAGCGCTTTAGAGCAGGGCGGAAGTAATTTGCTGAATAACGGAATGACAAGATGCGACTGGGCGGACGGCTGGCGGCGGCCATCGAAGTGCTGGATGATATCGGCCGGCGTCACCGGCCGGTCGCCGATGCGCTGAAGGACTGGGGCCTGTCGCACCGCTTCGCCGGCGGCGGCGACCGCGCTGCGATCGGCAACATCGTCTATGACGCGCTGCGCCGGAAGCGCTCCGCCGGCTGGCTTTTGGACGAGGACACGCCACGCGCCATCGGCTTCGGCGCGCTGCTGCTTGAATGGAACCAGACCGCGCAGTCGCTGAACGAGGCGCTCGATGGCGACAAATTCGCGCCGCCGCTGCTCAACGCCGACGAATTGAAGGCGATCGCCGCCCGCCAGCTGGACGATGCGCCGCCGGTGGTGCGCGCCGACATTCCCGATTGGTGCGAACCGCTCTTCGAGCAGGCCTTCGGCGCCGCCTGGGTTGAAGAGGGTGCCGCGCTGGCGACCCGCCCGCCTCTGGATATCAGGGTCAACACGCTGCAGGCCGATCGCAGCAAAGTGCTCGCCGAGCTGGCCGAGACCGGCGCCAAGGCTGCACGGATCGCGCCGCACGGCATCCGCATCCCGCCGATCGCAGGTGACGGTAGGCACCCGAACGTGCAGGCGGAGCCGGCCTTCCAGAAAGGCTGGTTCGAAGTTCAGGATGAAGGTTCGCAGATCGCCGCCACGCTGGCTGGCGCGGAGGCCGGGATGCAGGTTCTCGACTTTTGCGCCGGCGCCGGCGGCAAGACCGTGGCATTGTCGGCGGCGATGGACAATCGCGGCCAGGTGTTTGCGCATGACGCCGAAAAGGCGCGGCTGGCGCCGATCTTCGACCGCATCCGCCGCTCGGAAAACCGCAATGTGCAAATCGTCACCAAGCCGGCGGAGCTCGGCGCCCTTTCGGGCCACATGGATATCGTCCTGGTTGATGCGCCGTGCACCGGCAGCGGCACCTGGCGGCGCCGGCCCGATGCCAAATGGCGGCTGACGCAGAAGCAGCTCGATGCACGCAAGGGCGAGCAATTGGCCATCCTCGACGCGGCCAAAGCCTTCGTCAAACCGGGCGGGCTGCTGGTCTACATCACCTGCTCGGTGTTCGACGAGGAGAATGGCGAGCAGGTCGCGGCCTTTCGGGATCGGAACAGCGGCTTTGTCCCGGTCGACCATCGTCAGCTCTGGGACAGCCGCTTTCCGGGCCACGAGGCGGCCGCGCGTATCGGCGCTGCAGGCGGCATTTCGCTGTCGCCGGCGCTGAGCGGTACCGATGGGTTTTATGTCTGCGCGCTGCGTAAGGGCGGCTGAACTTGGCCAGCGAGCCTGATTGCTGCAGTGCAGCAATAGCGATTGCCTGCCGCTTATGCCTCTGCAATAAGCTTTTCTGACAGGAGCGTGAAAAGCCATGGCCGCAAAGATCGTACCCGCCTCCGATTATGAGGATCGCGTCAGGACATCCTTCGCGCGCCAGAACGCCATGACGACCATAGGCGCCGAGCTGACGTTGGTGACGCCCGGCATCATCGAGATCGAAATGCCCTATTCGGCGGCGCTGACCCAGCAGCACGGCTTTCTCCATGCCGGCGTCATTTCGACGGCGCTGGACTCGGCCTGCGGCTACGCGGCTTTCTCGCTGATGCCGGAGAATTCCGGCGTGCTGACCATCGAGTTCAAGGTCAATCTGCTGGCGCCGGGCCGGGGCGAGCGTTTCCTGTTCCGCGGCTCGGTGACGAAGCCCGGCCGCACCATCATCGTCGCCGACGGCCAGGCCTATGCCTTCGCCGTCGACGGCGAGGCCAAGCTGATCGCCACCATGACCGGAACGATGATGACGGTGGTCGGTCGCGATGGCATTGAAGGTTGATCCGATGCCCAAGGCGGTCAGAATTGCGGGTAGGAACGTCCTCTTTGTGATGGCGGCGCAGGCCGAATACGGTCCGCATCTGCAGCGGCTTTTCACGCCTGTCATGACAGGCGTCGGGCCGGTCGAGGCGGGCGTCAGGCTGGGTGCCGAACTGTCATGGTTGAAGTCTGAAAAGGCGCTGCCGGACCTCGTCGTGTCGCTCGGTTCGGCGGGCAGCCGGACACTGGAACAGACGGAAATCTACCAGGCCGTTTCGGTCGCCTACCGCGACATCGATGCCTCGCCATTGGGGTTCGAGAAGGGCGCGACGCCGTTTCTCGACCTGCCGGTGATCGTGCCGCTGCCGTTCAGGATTCCCGGCATAAGAGAGGCGACGCTGTCGACCGGTGCGGCGATCATTTCCGGCAGCGCCTACGACGCGATTGCTGAGGACATGGTCGACATGGAGACCTTCGCCTGCCTGCGTGCCTGCCAACTGTTCAGGGTGCCGCTCGTCGGCCTGCGCGGCATTTCCGACGGGGCCGCCGATCTCAGGCATGTCGGCGACTGGAAAGAGTATCTCCATGTCATCGACGAGAAGCTGGCGGATGCGGTCATGCGGCTTGAACAGGCGATCGGGTCCGGCGCGCTGCAGTTTGGACCACCACATGAAGACGCGGAATCAGATTGAGAGAGACGCCTCGCAACCCATTGCGCCGACTCGTTTCTTTCTCTAAACGCTCGCCATGAAGATAGCCAATCACCCCGACACCGTCCTGATTGTCGATTTCGGCAGCCAGTTCACGCAGCTCATCGCCAGGCGCGTCCGCGAGGCCGGCGTGTTTTCCGAGATCGTGCCGTTCCAGTCGGCCGAAGCGGCGTTCAAGCGCATCAAGCCGAAGGCGGTGATCCTGTCCGGAGGCCCGGCCTCGACCAGCGACATCGGCAGCCCGCGCGCGCCGCAGATCGTCTTCGATGCCGGGGTGCCGGTGCTCGGCATCTGCTATGGCCAGATGGCCATGTGCGTGCAGATGGGCGGCGTCGCCGAAAGCTCCGACCATCGCGAATTCGGCCGTGCCTTCGTCGAGATCCAGAAGGACAGTCCGCTGTTCGAGGGCCTGTGGGCGCCCGGCCAGCGGCACCAAGTGTGGATGAGCCATGGCGATCGTGTCATCTCCTTGCCGGAAGGCTTCGAGGTGTTCGGAAAGTCGGAAGGCTCGCCCTTCGCCATCTTCGGCAATGTCGAACGCAAGATGTACGGCATCATGTTCCACCCCGAAGTGGTGCACACCCCGGACGGCGCCCGGCTGCTCAGGAATTTCGTCCACAACATCGCCGGCATCGAAGGCGACTGGACGATGCGCGCCTATCGCGAGCATGCAGTCGAGACAATCCGTAAGCAGGTCGGCAAGGGCAAGGTCATCTGCGCGCTTTCGGGCGGCGTCGATTCCTCGGTCGCTGCACTCCTGATCCACGAGGCAGTCGGCGACCAGCTCACCTGCATCCTTGTCGACCACGGGCTGATGCGCAAGGACGAGGCGGCAGGCGTGGTCGAGATGTTTCGCCAGCACTATAATTTGCCGCTCATCCTGGTCGACGCTTCGGACCGTTTTATCGGCGCGCTCGAGGGCGAGTCGGACCCGGAAAAGAAGCGCAAGACCATCGGCCGGCTGTTCATCGAGGTGTTCGAGGAAGAGGCCGAGAAGCTCGGCGGCGCCGATTTCCTGGCGCAAGGCACGCTCTATCCCGACGTCATCGAAAGCGTCTCTTTCACCGGCGGCCCGTCGGTGACGATCAAGTCGCACCACAATGTCGGCGGCCTGCCCGAGCGCATGAACATGCAGCTGGTCGAGCCGCTGCGCGAACTGTTCAAGGACGAGGTGAGGGCGCTCGGCAAGGAACTCGGCCTGCCCGACAGCTTCATCGGCCGGCACCCGTTTCCCGGCCCTGGTCTTGCCATCCGCTGCCCGGGCGGCATTTCTCGCGAGAAGCTGGAGATCCTGCGCGAGGCCGACGCCATCTATCTCGACGAGATCCGCAAGGCGGGCCTCTACGACGCCATCTGGCAGGCCTTTGCCGTGCTGCTGCCGGTGCAGACTGTCGGCGTGATGGGTGATGGCCGCACTTATGAATTCGTCTGCGCGCTGCGCGCCGTCACCTCGGTCGACGGCATGACCGCGGATTTCTACCACTATGACATGGCGTTCCTGGGCGCCGCCGCCACCCGTATCATCAATGAGGTGCGTGGCATCAACCGCGTTGTCTATGACGTGACGAGCAAGCCGCCGGGCACCATAGAGTGGGAATGATTTTTGCCTATCCAGCAGTATCCGAAACTACGCTACGGTTCGCCATGACCGGCTGATAAATCAGGATCTACGAGGAGCTCCGCCTCGATCTGTCGGGAGCCTGCACATGGCCCGCGCCCGAACTGGACGGAGACGGCGATACCCTGTTCGGGTTGGCCGATCTCGGGTACGGCTGTCCCGATCTCGGCATATTCTCCTGCGAGCCACATTGTGGATGTGCCTTGCCCATATCGACAGGTCGCCAGAACGACCTCTACAATTGCCCATCCAGCCATTCCCGCAAATCGCGGTCTTGCTCGCTTTCGGTAACAGGCGGCGAGGGCCGGATCCAGACATGCCAGATGGCGGCAAGCACACCGGCAGCCCATGCGCCGGCGAATACATTCGCAATGAGGTCGATTGAAACCTCCCAAGCCGGCCGCAACATTAGCATGGGATCAATTAGAGAAGTGACATCAATTAGGCGTACGGCAGGTACACTTTTGGCTGCAAGGCGCCGGTTCAAAACGAGCGGTCTACCGTCCTAACCAGCCCTTCTTTGTGATGACGCAGCCGGCCGAAACCCCGACGCTGCCGGCGATCGCTTTGATCACAGCGTCCTCAAGGGTAGGGTGGCGACTTGGGCTAAGCATCTGCAGTGCTTCGATGCCGAGTCCAGCCACGATCACCACGCTAAGCGCCAGCATCCAGTTGCGGTCGTAGGCGAGACCGAACAACAGACCGACGACAAGGAATGCGGCGACCCGTTCTGGCTCTGGGCCAAGGCCTGAATGGGGGCGCATTCCAATCGGCACAATCGTCGCGGCCATGATAGCGATGAGCAAAACCCATGCGGTTATTTTGAAGGCGGCACGAAGCATTCTCCATCATTAGCAATGATTGGAACGCAATGCTACTCCACTTACTAAGGGGTCGAGTGATCAGTCTGTTCTAAAACCTCGTCTAGAGAAGGTAAGGTGTAACAGGTCGGAGTATCTCCAGCAGGAAAAATACCATATCAGACGGGTAATCCATTTGGCCTATATCCGAATGTACTAGCATGTGCGAAGATGGATTCACGGTAATATTCCGCCTTGGCCGTTGGCAAGGTCCGGAAACATTGGAACGCAGTGTCCACTACCTCATCATAGATTTCTTACGCATTTTTGCAGCGATTTTGGTGCTGCTGAACCATTTCGCGACATACGCCTGGAACAGCGCGTCAGTCGCCGAGGGAAGCGATGTCGCCTTCGGTTTCCTGTCGGCGTTTGCCGGTTTGGGAGCTGTAGGGGTCGAGATTTTTTTCGTAATTTCCGGGTTTGTCATCGCCATGAGCGCCTCAGGCGAAGGGGGAGCGTCGCAAGCACTGCGTTTCGCACGCGTTCGCGCTACGCGCATATTGCCAGCCTTGTGGCTGTCTGCGCTCGTCAGCTTGGCCGCACGAGCTTTTTATGGCGAGGATTTGTCCGATCTTCTGATGGATTTTTGTAGATCTTTAATATTGTCCCCTAAAGGTCCCTATATCGACGGGGTAGTATGGTCTCTCGTCGTCGAGGCCGTATTTTATATATTGGTAGCCGCATCAATTTTGTCGAGATTTCGTCTATCACTCTACGATATTGCTAAAATAATAGGGTTTTCTAGCTCGGTATATATTCTCATTGTCTCGGGGCTACATTTGCTGCCACCGTCCACGCGGTCGGAGGAGGCGATTTCAGCGCTTTCACGGTTCCCCTTCAAACTGCTTCTGCTGCAGCACGGCGTTTTCTTCGCTGCCGGTATGGTCTTCTTTCTTGTCAAGAACGGTGGTGATGATCATCGTAAAATGGAGCGCCATGCGTGGAAGGCAGTATTGTTGTTGCTTTTCGGCGCTATGAGCACTGCGGAGATTTTCATTTCGGTTGAGCGCGACTGTGTGTATAAGATCTCTGCCGTGGTAATTTGGTTGTCATGCATGTATGCAATGGCAAAAGGAATAAAGCACGGTAATTTTATTAAATATAAACTTTCTAATCATCAGAAAATAATAAAATATATCGGAGGAATAAGCTACCCAATATATTTGAATCACTACTCCGTCGGTATGGTTGCGGTCTGGTGGCTATTTACCTTGGATTTTCCGGCGCCCATCGTCTTTGTGCTCTCCATGCTGTTCGTTTTGGGTTTGAGTATGGCTGTTATGTGGTTGGAAAAGAGGATTCAAAGCGCCATCAGAGGAGGGGGCGCTAAACCCGCCGCCAAACGCGATCACGATGGCGGTTTAGGGTCGCCGATGGGGGACCAGGAAACCCCACGCCTTTAGGCGGCTGGGATCACGGCGCTGTAAGCGTGGCGGCCGCATGGTTGGGGACCGCGCTGCATCGGAAAGGGCGCTGTGGGAACGCAACCGATGAGACGCGCGCCCTACATCTACAACCAGGCCCTGCCTGGAATCAGGCGACAATTTGCGTGACGTGTCTCAGCCCGCCAAGGGCGGACCAATCCGGTTTTAAGCCGCAACCCGAAGCCACCACCGCGTGTGGAACATTCACACTATGGACCGTGGCAAGACAGTAGAAGCGCCGCTCGCCCTAGGTGGTGGTCCATGATGCGCAAAAGCCGATGCGGCCGTTGAACGGCTTCGATTGGTGCCATCGGCTTTCCAGATGTCCTTTTGCGGGTATGTGGCGGGCGGTCTCTTCGCATTTGCGAAGTGATCGGGGAACCATAGCTACCGCGAATGGGGTATCTTGCCACTGTGCGGCGGTTGAAACCGCAACCGTTTGGGCCGAGGGGTGGGGCATCAATCGGCCCACTCCAGAACTGCGGCGAAGGGTGCTAGTTGGGCCGCAGTAGTCGTTCCGGATAAACCAGCGCTCTCGTCCTTTGAACGTTGTCTTAGGAAAAAGAAAATCTCGTGCCGGCCTCGTGGCGAGTTACTGGCCCTGTGAGGCAGTTCACCTACAGCGGTTGGGCTTGTAGCACTGCACTTGACGCGTGAATCGTGCTGCATACCAGGAGCCATCCGAAGTGTTATCTGCGAATGAAATCAAAAGGGTAACCCAAAGATGTGGTATGGTGTGGCCGACTGAACGACCGGCGGGTTCAGTTGGCAATGTCGGCGCGACCTCAAGTCAAAGCAGCGATGCTCGCCTCGGTTTGATTCCGGCGGATCAGTCACGCCGAATGCCGTGAGCGCGTGTTCGAAAGTTGACGGCGAGTGGCAGATGTCACCGAGCGCTGGCGACCGCCGGAGACGTCGCGACGCGGAAGGGCGGTGCAGAAAATCGGTCGAACTTTACGGTCAATTCGGATCCTATTTCGGGCTTGATCGGGCAGATCCTTGCTTTCTTGCGAGAGTGCAGTGCAATATCATCCGATGGTTGTAGCCTGAGCAGGGTACTCAGCGCGTCAAAGCTGAAGTACATTTTTGCCTAGGGAGGTATCTAGAGGAGGATTGGCGGGGTTCGAATGACGTACGCTTCACGCCCTTTTTCGAATGGATATGAGAACGGTCCGACGTCGGTCGGAGTCAAAAGCCACGATAAGGCGTATATTAAGGCGCTAGGTTTCGTGCCGAAGCGATACGAGGCGGAGACCGCCATCGTCAATCAGGGGGAGGGCGACGATCGGGTCTTCTTTATCGAGTCAGGCTGGGGGTGCATTTCCCATGATCTTGCCGGTGGCCAGCGACAGATCTTGGATTTCGCCCTGAAAGGCGATGTCGTCATGCCACAGATGTACACCGGTACTGCTTTTGAGACATTTGTGGCTCAAACCGACCTTGCGGTATTAGAAGCCTCTACCAAGACACTTGGTGCAGCGAAGTCGTCCCACATAGCTTCTCTTTTTCTCGAAACTATCGCGCGCCAGAGGGCGCTTGTTGCCCAACACCTCACCAACATAGGCCGACGCAGCGCCTTGGCGCGTACAGCGCACTTATTGCTCGAGCTGAGAACGCGCTTGGAGCGTGTCGGTGCTGTCACCCGCACGGGCTATGCATGCCCTCTCACCCAGTACGACCTCGCCGACGCGCTCGGGCTGACGCCGATCCATGTCAATCGAATGCTGCGGGAATTGCGGGAACGTAGGTTCCTGGAGTTCCGCCAAGGTCATGTTCGCCTGCTGGATCGACTGGGCGTAACGAAATTTGCCGAGTTCGATGACAGCTATATCTATGGTTGACGCCATATTGGCGCACGACGCCAAGGCGGTGCGACGCGCCTCAAAGCCATACCGCCTCCGTGAAAGCCGGCTATCCTTATGGACGGCGATATTTGCAATTGGAAAACAACGCGAGGGTCCCTTTTCCGCTCGTCTCGGCTCTTCTGAGACCAAATGAAGTAGCCAAATTTTTTTTTTAGATTTTGTTAACCTAAATTAGTGAAGGCCTATCTTTTGGCCGATAACCTCGTCTACGCAATAGTGCTGTGACCGTGGCGGGGGCCTGACAATCTCACACTTATAATGAAGGTGGCGCGAGCGGAACATCGCTCGCGGGAAAGGTAATTTTCCGAAGTCCCTCTCGTGCTGGTCTCTAAACGTGGGTAATGTTGGGGAGTAACTTCATGGTTGCGACAATTCAATTGGACACCAAATCACCCGGTGCGCTGGAATTCGTATCGCGGAAGACCGGGAATGGAATACATCTTCATAGACACGGCTTAGCCGAATCCTGCCTGGCTCTGGTGGATGAGCGAGTGCTTGACCGACAATGTCTTGCGCAATGCTTGACCGCTTATGGCATCGGGAAGGAAATCCTGTCGTTCGGCTCCATCGAAGAGTGGCGGCATCAAGAGATCGCGTTGTCGACGTCGGCTATTCTGCTGAACGTGGGCAGCCGAAAGGTGACAGACGCAAGGACCGGCAGCGAGATCGCCGATCTCGTGAATGAGGCTCACCCGGTTCCAGTGGTGATTTTGGCCGACACCGACGATTTAGAGCAGATTCTGAAGGCATTGAATTATGGCGCAAAGGCCTACATCCCTTCGTCGATCCGTTTCGAGATCTGTGTTGAAGCCGTAAATCTTGTCCTTGCCGGGGGCACATTTGTCCCTGCAAGCAGTGTGCTTGCCCAGCACAAGGCAATCGACACGAGTGTCGATACGACAAGACCCATGGCGAGCGTGTTCACGGAGCGGCAAGAAGAGGTCGTCCAGGCCCTCAGGCGTGGGAAGGCGAACAAGATAATCGCTCATGAGCTCAATCTCCGAGAGAGCACGGTCAAGGTCCACATCCGCAACATTATGAAGAAGCTGAAGGCGACGAACAGGACGGAGGTCGTCTACAAACTCAATGAGATGTTTCCTGGCGCCCAAATGTTGAGCCGATCAAGCTAAGCCCAAATGTTGAGCCGATCAAGCTAAACGGTTTCGCCACGGCGGCATGCTCCCAACATGCCCATCGGTGGCGATCCTGCCCGACCGTTGCAGTTCGCCGCCCTTTTCGTTGCAGATATGGATTGAAGCCATGCTAGACCGGCCGTTGGCGGCAATTGCTCACAAGCCATGGCTCGGGGCAGATGCCGCGCAGGATTTTATCAGCCTCGCAGACGTTGTTTCTTTCGTCCGGCAGTATCTTTTCTCGATTCTGGCATTCATGGTCGCCGGAATCGTTTGCGCCACGTTTTACTTCGTTACCTCGGATCCTATTTATACGGCGCGAACCCAGATCCTCATCGAGCCGAAGATTCCCAGAAACCTTCAGCAGCAACCCGCCGAAGTGAATCTGTCGCTCGACACCGCTCAGGTCGAGAGCCAGCTCGCAGTTCTGCGGTCCCAGAAGATCGCGAGGATGGTGATCGATGACCTTGGACTCATGAACAATCCAACGTTCAGGGATATGCAAGGTCCGACCATAGGCGAGAGGTTTCGCAGGGCCTGGGTGAGTGTGGTTCAGGCCGGCGGACCTCATCGAGTGCTGCCGGGGCCGGACCGAATGCAAACGGCTAGCCCGCAGCCGGAATCCGAACGTGAGCTTAGCGCAGTGGAGACATTCAACGATGGCTTGGACGTCCAGCGTGTCGGCGTTTCGTATGCAATAGACATCACATTCCAGTCTCTGGACCCGGCATTGGCGGCACGCATCGCAAATGCCACAGCGGACGCGTTCGTGCGTGAGCAAGTGCAAACGACGACAGCAGCGGCTAGCGAAGGCATCGCATGGTTGGAAAGGCGGATGCGGGAGGTCGGTGATCAGATGAACAGGGCAACCAGGGTCGCCCAAGAGTTTCGCGCAAAGCACGACTACAGCATAGATCAGGGGGAGATATCCATCGAGGGGCAGGCTCTCCCGCCCAGCGAAAAACAGCCAACACACCAGACTACGCTAGAGCAGTTGGAAGTTACCGCCGACACCTATCGCAAGATGTATGAAAGCCTGCTCGGGGCGTATACGAACTCGGTTGACCAACAGCCTTATCTAATCGCCGATGCTCGCGTCATTACATCCGCAACCAGCCCCAAGATAGCAAGTCGGCCGCGCAAGACGCTGATCCTCGCCTTTGGCGCACTTGCCGGACTGGTGGCTGGCATCGGGTATGCCGTGGCGCGGCGCGGCCTCGATCGGAACGTGAGGACACCGCATCAGATCCGGCTGGAATTGGGCCTGGCCTGTATTGGAGAATTGCCGCCGGTCAACTTCAGGCGGGGTGGTTTTGGCCGCCTTGACGAGGTGCTGAGGAACCCGGACTCTTCATTCAGCGGCAGTCTTAAAAGAGTCAAGGCGATCATGGGCTTGACCGGGGCTACCCATTCAAGGCGTCGCATCGGAATCACATCCGTGTCTCCCGGTGATGGAAAGAGCACCGTTGTGAGCAATCTGGCGGCCCTCTGTGGGGCCTCTGGCACAGCAACCCTCGTGATCAACGTCGATCATAAGTCCGCCCTGGCCAACGAACTTGCCGATCCATCCGATTTCAAATTGATCGGCGAGGATTCCGGGAGCCCAAAAGATCTCGTGAAGCAAATTCGCTTCATTGAAGAGAAATTATTCTATTACCTGAAGAACGATTGGTCGAATTCGTCGGATTTGCGTGTTCCCGACAACATGGAGATCTTACTAAGCGGTGCTGGCGCTTACAGTGTCGTCATTGTTGAGCTTCCGCCGCTTAGTTCAGGTGCTGAAGGGCTTGCCGTCTGCCCGCTTCTTCTTGATGGCGTGATTGTGGTGGCGCAGTGGGGTGTGACGTCGCTCGATCAACTTGAAGATCTGACGCAGACTCTCAAAAACACCAATTCGTCCGTCCTTGGTGTGTTGATGACACGTGTTCGTTCTGTTTCGGCTCATCGTTACCGCAAGCGCGCAGCCGAAGCACCACGCTGACATCTTGTCCTCGCAACGTTGTCAGTCGAGCGCGGGTCCATTGCCCGTCAATTCGACCTGCCTGCAAAGTGAATCTGCGCCCCTGGCAAGACGGCGCAGAGAACGGCGAGCCGAACGTTCGATTCCGGTATTGTGCCCAGCCTTTGGACGGAACAGCCATTCGTCCGTACCTAGCTTTAGCATCTTAGGGGTAGCCATACGCTGCCAATCATCCCCAATCTACCACCTTTTCCCTGCTTGCCGGAGGTCATCCGTCGTCGACAAAATACAAACGAAAACAGCAGAAATCGAGCGCAATCAGAAATGTCAAACGTGATCGAAAGCAACCTGGGATCGTGCGAAGACTTGGCCCTTGAAGACTGGGCCATTCTGGTCGGAACCAAGCCTGCGGCGACATTGCTTCTTCGGCGTGAAAGCGGCGCGGCCGCCACATCGAACACGCCAGACCCTTCGTCGCCTCAACTCAATGCAAGCCATGACCACGGCACCATCGCGCTTGAGCCAGGTATGCAAACGGCAAGCATTCAGGAAAATGCGCGAGGCGACCACCGACGGCCTCTCGGCGGTCGGGCCAAGAGGGTTCTGGATCTGTTGGTGGCCTCGACAGCGCTCATTATGGCCGGCCCAATTCTGGTTCTTATCCCGCTTCTGATCAAGGCCACCACAGGCGGTCGGGTGCTGTTTGTTCACCGCCGTATTGGATTCAACGGAAAGGTCTTCGACTGCTACAAGTTCCGCACCATGGTACCAAACGCCGAGGAGGTGCTCGAGCGGCATCTGAGCAGCGATCCACAAGCCGCCCAGGAGTGGGCAGCGAACCAGAAGCTGAAGTGCGATCCGCGTATCCTGTTTTTCGGGAAGATGCTTCGCAAATCGAGCTTGGATGAGCTGCCGCAGCTGTTCAACGTCTTGCGTGGCGACATGAGTTGCGTCGGTCCGCGACCTGTCGTTGCCGACGAATTGCGACGCTACGGCGCCGCGTCGCACGAATATTTGAAGACGCGGCCAGGACTGACCGGCCTCTGGCAGATAAACGGGAGAAACATGACAAACTATTCACATCGCGTATTGCTGGATACGCAGTACGTTCGAACATGGTCTCTACGCAGCGATCTTTCGATCCTGATGCGGACAATACCGGCCATGATGAAGTTTGATCAGACCTCCTGAACTTGGGAATGTCAGGGGGAGATGGAGCGGTCTTAGGGGTATCGCCCACGCGATTATCGCCCGCGGCCTGGGCGGCGCCGCAGCACGGCAAACGCAAGGCCGACCAAGTAGGCAATTTGGGTGACGATAACGAGGTAGAGTGTCGAGCGGATGGTGGTTTGAACAGACAGGTCGAGAAAACTGCCCACAGCGATGCTGACGACGATCACCACCAATGTCGCCACTATCAGCGCCGGCGCGCGCAGCGTAAGCCCCATTATCAGGGCGACACCCGCAACGCCGACAATGGCAAGCAACACGACGACCTCCCCGGGGCAATTTACGCTGCGCGAGATCAACCCCGTCCCAAGGAAATCAGAGTCGCCCGTTTCTGTGAAGCCACTCGCATGGCTAAGCGGTTCCGGTGGCGCAGCCAGCATCGGGATCATTGATCGTCGGAGGGATGAAATGCAGGTTTCCGTCGTTGGGTTATTAATTTGCGCGGGAATCCTTGCCTTCGTCGTTTACATGCGCTGGTCGATGATCACTGCGCTAATTGCCTCTCTGGCTTTTGGTGCGACCGCGATCGGGACAATAACCGCGCTTGGCGGCTCATCGCCGCTTATCTTCACGGTCTTTGACATGCTTCTGATTGTGACCGCGCTAGCTCGACGGCGAATCTGGGGGGAAATAGGAGCGGTCTTCGTTCGTATAGGTGCAGCATGGATCGTCTGCGCACTCATGATCTATGTGAGCATCGGAGCGCTGTTATTTCCAAGGCTCTTTGCGGGGCAGACGAGCGCCTTCGTCGCTTCCCGCACCGGTAGGGGCGTCTACGAAGCGGCCTTGGCGCCGGTCTCGGCCAATATTTCTCAGGCGGGATACTTCGTGCTGGGAGGGCTGACATTCCTGGCTGTCTGTCTGTTGCTTCGGCGCAGCGGCACGTTAGCCGATATCAGGCGAGGCTTCTTCTTATGGTTCAGCTTGCATGTGTTGATGGGCATTCTGGATTTGTTGGGCAAGGTGATTGGCGCCGGCGACATCCTCGCCCCGATTCGTACAGCCAACTACGCCATGCTGACGCAAGTTACGGAAGCTGGGTTCTGGCGGATTGCGGGGGCGTTTTCAGAGGCATCGGCGTTCGGCGGGGCATCGCTGGCAGGGCTGGCGTTCACCTACACCTATTGGCGCAAGACCGGATCCAAATGCGCATTAGGGTTAGGAGCGGCCCTGTTTGTTCTCCTGCTGCTGTCGACATCGTCGACCGCCTATGTCGGTCTTGCAATCATAAGCGTGCCCGCTGTCTTTTCCGTCGTGAAGTCGCTCGCTTCAGGTCGGCTGAGGCCGGGGGAGGCACTGCTTATCGCGTTGCCGCCGCCGTTGCTTCTCTCCGCGATGGCCGCCAGTCTGCTCTATCCGCATTTCTTCGATCCGGTTTTGCAGCTTGTCGACACCACGGTAATCAACAAAGTTACATCGGCCTCCGGCCAGGAGCGCAGCTACTGGAATTACAAAAGCCTGCAGTCTTTCTTCGATACAGGTGGGTTGGGGGTCGGGTTGGGAAGCTCGCGGGCCTCGAGTTGGCCGATAGCGCTGCTTTCCCAGTTGGGGCTGTTCGGCACCGCGATGATGACGGTTCTGTTGGCAATGCTGGTGCGTGGTCTGCGGGGTGGCGGCGGTCGGATCGACCCGGAGGTTGACGCGATTGCATCGAGTGTCCGCGCTTGCGCCTTGGCTGCGCTCGTCGCCGGTTCCCTGGCAAGCGGTAGCGCCGACCCCGGTATCGTGTTCTTGATTCCTCTCGCTGTCGTTCTTGTCAGCCGGCTCTTGGCTGTTGAAGACAAAAGCGTTGCTGGAGCTCTTGCGACGCTCCAGCATTCGCACGATTCCAGCGAAAACGCGATTCAAGCGCAGGTCGGCACCGTTCCAGGCCGCGTCTAACAAAATCCGCCGAGGCTACGGAATGCCAACAGTATCGCCGGTGATATCTGCTTTGAGTTCTATTCCCGGCGCCCCGTGCCGCTCGGTTGACGTGAGGTCCAAGACGCCTGTTTCATCCGGGGGCAGTGGTATTTCAACCTTAATGGTATCTCCAGGCTCCACGACACTCGTTTCCTTAGCTTGTATTTGCGCTGTCGCACCATCCGCCGACGGTCGGAAAATCGTGTAGATTGGCGCAGCCAGGTCCGCGTCGGCTCGGCGGGCAAGAAGGTTCGGGGCGGATATCGCGGAGTCGTACAGTAGCCGCCTTGCTGTTTCTGTTTTGCTGTCGAGAGCATCGAGTTCGGCTTGAGTCTGACGCAGGTGGATCGTTATCTCGTTTTTCCGCCCATCCTGGAGTTCGAGAATTGATATGTCTGTCTTGCTGATTTCCTGACGGCCGCGCAGCAGACTGGTTTCCGCCGACAATCTCTCGCTCTGCGCCTGCGCAAGGGCTCGCTCGAGAGAAAATTCCCGCGGCGCCGCCGCAAGACCCTTGACGACAAGCGCCGAGACCGCCGTCAACTCTTTCTGGATGGAGCCGATCTGCTTGTCGAGGAAAACGAGTTGCGCTTCCAGCGAAGCGAGTTCTTTCTGGAGGAATTCACGCAGACCTTGAAGCGCCTTGATCTGAGTGTCCAACCCTTCGCTGCGCGCTTGGAAGATCAAACGCTCCTGGTTCATCAGCATAGCGAAGACGCCGTCCTGAATGCTCGACATCAACTGGGGCGGAAACTGAATGTCGCTGGCATGCGAGAGTTCCGCCTCGAGCCGTGCCTTGCGAGCGAGGAGATTGGCCTCGTTCAGTTTAAGCAGGTCCACGTCCCCTCGACCCTGGATCACTTCGCGCTCGAACCTGGCGTCCTTGTCCTCTCGCGTCCGCAGTCCGCCCGCAATACTCAATGCCTGCAAGACGGTCAGTCCGGGCCGGTATGCGAATTCTCCCGACTGCGTCACCTTGCCGACAACGTAGAACGGTCGGAACTGGACGATTTCCACCGCAGTGTTCGGTTTTCGCCCAAGACCGACACTTTTCATCAGCCTGTCGCCGATGGAGTTCGCAATCTCGCTGCTGGTGAGGCCGGCAGCCTTGATTTCGCCAACCAGCGGCAGCGAGACGGAGCCGTTGGGACCGATCGTGTATACGTCGTTGAGAGCACTCCAGGCAAAAATCGTGTCGCGCGACGCGCGCCATTCGTAGACCTTGATGCGGAGCTTATCCTGCGGCCCGAGCACATACTCTTTGGCATTTGCAACCGAAACACCCAACATGCAGGCCAAGGACATCCCCGCCGACACCAGGACGTGGAGCGAGCGCCAATGCTCGCGCCGATTGGACAGCCTGTCGGGGCACCGGGCTCGGTGATTTGAGCGAGTGGCTTTGTCGGTCGAAAAGGACGGGTCGTCGAGCATCTCTTACCTCTGCGCTAGATCTCTAGGATGTATTCTGGCTGCACCCGGCCTCTTGCGACGTGTGAAAGAGCCAGAAGATTGCCGCGCAGACGTCCTCTCCGGTCGATGTAGGATTCCGGCCAGAGACTGAGCGCGAGGTTGGCAAGCAGATTCTTGCCCATCAATTTTACTGCGACCGTCAATGGAACGGTCCCTTTGCGGATGAGGTAGATTGGGTTCGCCACCTGAGAATAGCCGAAACGAACGCCGTTTACGCGACCGCTCTTGACGCCGAGATGAACTCCGCGGATCGAACGCAGAGAGACGACCCGCCCTCGGGCTCTCAACTGGCTGGTGAAATCAACGTCTTCCTGCCACCCATAGAGCACAAGCCGTTCGTCGAAGCGAAGGCTGTTGATGAATGCCGCCCTGATCGACATGTTGCATCCATAGGCGCTGAGTTGATCTACTCCACGCGCATCAGTCGCTGTGCCGGCTTCGCGGAGCGCCTGAATACCTTGGTCCCACGTGAGCCCTGCAGTCGTTGCGCCGTCCTTCAGCACGTTTCCAGTCACCACTGCCCAGTCCGGCTGCTGGTCGAACGCCTTCGATACGCCTTCGAGATAGTCGTCTGCAGGAATGAAGTCGTCGTCGAAAAAGGTGATTACGTCGAAACGGTCACCCGCGACATCGAGGGCGATATTGCGCTGTGCCGGCAAGCCCGTTTTCCCGAAGATGCTCGATACAGGAAACCGGCAAACTATGTTGTCGGGAACATGGCCTGCGTCGGGAGCCGAAATGATTACCGCGTCAGGAAGTCGGGTTTGTCGCTCAAGCTGTGCGAGAAGCCGAGCCACTTGTTCCCGGCGACCAAACGTTGCGACAATAACGACCATTTTCATCGACGATCAACTCCCTGCGCGGCAATGGACATGGACACGGCACCCCGGACTGCTTCTGCCCCCGCACTGCTTCTGACGTGAGCGCGCTATGATCCTAATCCGCCGGTCATGCCGACACAGCCTGCGCATAAGGTTAGCGTTGACGTGTGCTTAGGCCCATCGAAGTAGGAGCCGTACCTCGTTGGAGTATATCTGGTCTCGGGAGGCGGCGGAGCTTAACCCGATAGACAGCTTGTTTGCACGGAACGGCCGACACACAGTCGTTGAGCATCCGGGCAACACAGAATTCCCGAAAGGTGCCAACGTTCCGGGAGGGCAATTCATGCGCCATGTGCGACAGCCAAAAGCAAACACCATAATGGGCCGTGACACCAAACATTTTCGATCCCTCAGCAAGGCGCCATTTGCTGCCATCGACCGCAATGCGCGCATCGCCGTCGTGCATGACTGGTGCCCGAATTTTCGGGGAGGGGAACAGGTCCTAGCTCGGATCTGCAAGATTTTTCCGAGAGCCGAGGTCTTCACCCTATTTGATTTTCTTCCGGCGGAAGTCAAAGATGAGTTTTTTCGAGACGTAGTTTTTCACGTTTCTCCAATGAATCGATTTCCATTCGTGGAAAAGTACTATAGGTCGTTATTTTTTCTCTGCCCGTTTATGATCGAGCAATTTGACGTCACAGGATATGACGCGGTAATTTCTTCTTCGGCCGCATTCTCTCGAGGCGTTCTCACTCGCCCAGACCAACCACACCTTTGCTATGTGCACAGTCCGGTGCGATATGCGTGGGACGAACAATTCTCCTATCTGCAGCAAGCCCGCTTGGGATTCGGGCCGAAGGGTCTGGCCTTTCGTTATATGCTTCACAAGCTGCGGACCTGGGACACCCGTACGGCACACGGGCCTGATTTGATGCTGGCAAACTCGAACTATGTTCGCTCCCGGATCGAACGGATTTACGGCCGCGACGCGCGGGTAGTCCATCCGCCCGTGGCCACCGAGAAACTTAAATTCGTCGCCAGCAAGGATGACTACTACGTAACTGCCGCGTTCCACGCCCCGTATAAACGTACGGATCTGATAATTGAGGCGTTCAGCAAAACTCCGTCGCGTCGCCTGATTGTTGTGGGCGACGAAGTACAATCTAAGCATCTCCGCTCGCTTGCTGGTCCAAACATAATCTTCACTGGTTATCTTCCGCGGCATGAATACGTCGAAAAAATCGCCAATGCTCGTGCGATGGTGTTCGCTGGATGCGAGGATTTCGGGATAACGCTTGCCGAGGCCCAGGCGTGCGGTACTCCTTTGATCGCCTTCGGCCGTGGCGGTGCCCGCGACATTGTCCGGCCGCTTGGCGAGAGCATCCATCCGACAGGTGTGCTCTTCGACCGTCAAGCCGTCGATTCTGTAGCTGAGGCAATTGATCTATTCGAGGAAAATGCGGTGTCCATTACGCCGCACGCCTGTCGTATGAACGCGACCCGGTTCTCCGAGGAAAGGTTCGACCTGGCGATACTCGACGCTCTTGGCTTGGCCCGGTCTGTCCAGCTCGGTCGCGCAACCGTGCACAATGAACTCTTCGGAGCCGAGAGTTCGACGCGCGATATAACCGATTCTCTTGCCGAGCCAATTCTACAATGAATTCGGTTGACCTTCACATGACAAGCAACAGCAAAGCGCTTCGACCGACCACGTGTCCGTGCTGCTCGGCGCCCGTTAGCCGGTCAATCTACCGGGTCGAAGCCATCCCGGTGCATAGCTGCGTCCTGCTTAACTCGGCCCAAGAAGCCCATGCCTTTCCTCGTCGCGACCTTGACCTCGCATTCTGCGAAGCATGCGGGTTCATATTCAACAGGACCTTTGACGAAGCGATCATGGGTTACTCGACCAATTTCGAGGAATCCCAGCATTTTTCCAGCACTTTCAACAGTTTCGCGAAGGGACTTGCACGCGAGATTGCACAAAAATGTGCGATAACTGGCAAGCACGTGTTGGAGATCGGCTGCGGCAAGGGTGAATTTCTCCGCGAACTTTGCATATCCGGCGGTGCCACTGGGCTCGGCATCGATCCAGGTTATCGAGCTGACAAAGGGCGCAGTGAAGAACACGGCGACGTTAAGATCATCATCGATTTTTTCGGACCAGATTACCAACATCTCCAAGCGGATACCGTCCTTTGTCGCCACACGCTCGAACACGTAAGTTCCGTGTCGAGTTTCGTGCGGCTGATCCGCAAGATGATCGGTAAAAGGACCGAAGATTGGGCCGTCTTCGAAACGCCCGATGCAAAACGTGTGCTCTTAGAGAGCGCGTTCTGGGACATTTACTACGAGCATTGCTCCTATTTCAGTCCCGGCACCCACGCACGGCTGTTTCGCCAAGAAGGATTCGACGTTACCGATCTGGAACTCGTCTACGACAATCAGTACATCGTTCAGTACGCTCGGCCGTCGGCAGGTCGGACGGCATCGAGACTGCCGCTCGAGGACGATCTGGAAGTGATGCACCGTTTGGCGGAAACCTTTCCCGCCCGCGTGCGAGCCGTTCAGAACGCCTGGCAGGAGCGCATTCGCGCTGCGCATGCCGCCGGCCGGCGGGTCGTTCTGTGGGGTGGCGGTTCCAAAGCAGTGTCGTTCCTGACGACCTTGCAGCTTGGAGACGAAGTCTGGGCAGCAGTCGACATTAACCCCTACAAGCAAGGCAAGTTTACGCCCGGAACCGGTCACCCGGTCATCGCGCCAAGCGACCTCTTGGACGCTCCGCCTGACCTCGTCATCGTCATGAACCCGATTTACCTGAATGAAGTGGCGCTATCCTTGAAAGCGCTGGACCTGCGACCGGAAATCGTCGCGGTCTAATCGCACTTTCATCAAAGAAGAACCTGGAAATGGAACATTCCAAGCCGCCAAAAGTATCCCTTGGTATGCCCGTTTATAACGGCGAGAATTTCGTCTCCGAGGCGATCCAGTCGATCCTCGAGCAGAACTTCGATGATTTCGAACTTGTCATCACCGACAATGCTTCGTCGGATAGAACCGCCGATATATGTCTGGAATTCGCTCGGCGGGACAAGCGCGTCCGCTATGTCCGAAATCCACGCAATTTGGGCGCCGCAGCCAATTTCAATCGAGCTTTCGAATTGAGCTCGGGCGCATATTTCAAGTGGTGCGCACACGATGACGTCTTGGGTCGCGGTTTCCTGATGGACTGTGTGCGTGCGCTCGACGACGATGCCCGCCACGTCATTGCCTATCCGCGCTTATTGGGAATCGACGAGACCGGGCAACTGACTTCCTATGTCGAACGGGTGCTGCAGGACATGGAAGGATCGTCGCCCGCATCCCGCTTCCGGGTGATGATTGCGGCGCATGGATGGGATGCGGCGATGTTTGGTCTTTGGCGCCGGGATTCCCTAGCCAAAACGACATTGCACGAGCCCTACTATGGCTCCGATTGTGCGCTTTTGGCCGAGATGGCTCTTCTCGGGTCCTTTGTTCGCGCGCCCAACGCCATACTATATAGCCGTGACCATCCGACGCGCTCGGTGCGATTGCCGAGCTCCGAACGATTGGCTTGGCAAAATCCAGACCGCTCTACCGCGAACGCCTTTGAATTGTCGAGGCGGGTAAAACACCTCGTCGCGATTGCCTATCGGCACAGGCGGACAGCACCGCTGGGTATGACGCTGTTTCATCTGGTTGGATGGATCTTGGATCCGCTGCTCATCGCGAGATTTTGCCTGGAACTTGTAGGCGTTGTTTCTCCGCAGCTTCGTATCAAGCTGCGCGGCGCCGGCCTGGGGGCACTGAAACGCATTCATGCCGTCTCAAATCGATCTCCTGGCTAGAAACGAGTGATCTGGTGCGACGTCTGCCGGGAGGCTTTGAATGAACCTTCGCCAAGTTACGCCCGCGGCAGTGTCAGCCTTCCGGAGATTGCCGGAGGGCTCGGGCAAGAGAAATCTGGTTATCGTCCGGGCGGGGCGTAGCTCGTTGCATGCCGGCTGGACGGAGGGGATGGTCGAAGCCGACTTCGATCTTCTCGTCGCCGCCTACGAGGCTGGCGTCTCTCATGGACAGAACGATTTGAGCGTATTTCTGCCGGGGCGCAAGATCGCAGGGTATCATGCCTTGTTCCAATGCTACCCTGAAATTGTGACGCGATATGACCTCATTGCACTGATCGACGATGATATCGAGGTGACGAAGCTGGACTTGAATCGTCTGTTCGCAATCGGGCGCCAATATAAATTAGATCTGTTTCAGCCAGCGTTGTCATGGGATAGTTATTTCTCCTACGCAGCAACACTTGTCAGCGGCAAGAGATACTTGTTGCGATACACCAACACGGTCGAAATGATGTGTCCGGTGTTCAGCGCAAGGTGTCTGCAAACCGCGTTGAAACTATTCGGGCTTGGCTACGAGACGGGAATAGATCTTCTTTGGACCCGCCTGACCGACATGCCCTGGTTGCGCTACGCCATAATTGACGACGTCGTTGTAAGACACACGCGGCCGGTCGGGACAACAAAGTCGCTTCAAGGCTTCGCTGCCAACGAACGCTACGACACCCAGGTCGATGCCGTGCTGAAGAGGTTCGGCACTGCGTTTCGCGGGTTCGTAACCTATGCAGCGGTCGACCGGCGCGGGCAACTCGTCCGGTCCCGCTTTCTGATCGGACTTAACTCCCTGTCCCTCTGGCGGGCGCTGTTCAGGACGCCGGTCAATTGGACGCAATTTATGCGTCGGTCGACCGACTATACCCGACATTGCTGGTCGAGACCGGTCAACCTGCAACGGATCGACGTCGATGGAGTCGGAATGCCAGGCCGTCAGCCGCAAAGGGCGGGTCGGCTCACGCCACGATGATATCCGGCGCGAGACCAAGCCTGTTCGCCGCCTGGGCAACTTCGTCTCGATAGAGCGGGTTCATCACGATGATCGACTGCAAGGGTCTGCCGCGCAGGCTCTCCGGCCCAATCACGGGTGTGCCTGTGCCTGGAGCAAAGCGCCCCTGCTTGTGCGGGTTGACGTCGACCAGAGCGCTTATCCGCGGTCCCTGCGGAACGACGTTGACGAAAGTGATGCCCTTTGATCCTGCACCCCAGACAACGGTCTGCTCTGGATCCCGTCCTGCAAGGTAATCGCGCCACCAGGCGACCTTGTCGCGATAGGTTTGGTCGAAGCGGCGGACCAACGCGTCTATCTCCCCAGATATTGAAAAATCGCCGCCGGTTTGGAGAGGCTTTGCTTCGATGAAGAGGTACTGGTTACCGAACGACGCGCCTTGGTCCAGCACCTCGAACCCTGCTTCCTGCATCGCTGTCCGCAGCGAGTGAGGCGTAAAGTAGGAAACGTGCTCATAGATCAGATCCCAGATTCCCATGTCGCGCAATGTATAGAGGGCATTAGGCACCTCGATGTAAAATACGGTACTCGGCCCAACGCCTGGATGGGAACGAAGCCCTTGCAGGAAGGCGATCGGGCTAGCGATGTGTTCCAGGACGTGGCGGCATGAAACGAAGTCAGGTTTGACGTCCGGATAGGCATCGCCGAACCAGTCGTTGATGAACTCAACGCCGGCGACGTTCTCGCCCCGATTATCTTCGAAGCTCCTGTCGAAACCAATGCCTCTGGCGCCGCTGGTTGAGCAAAGCCGCTTGAGGAAATCCCCCTTGCCGCAACCGATGTCCACGACCGTTTTTCCGTCGAGTGCGTAGGCAGTGGACAGGCGACCGGCGAGATCCTCGACGAAGGCCACGAAGCGGGGCGAAAAATGCAGGGAATTCTCGTAATTTTGCGTATAGCCGATCCGACCGTCTTCGAACGCCGCGTTGAAGAAATGTTCACAACTGCGGCAAAACGCGAGAACGAATTGGCCAGTCGGTGCAGCGACGGCCGAGTTTGCGTCAGGGTGCAGAGAGTTGCAGGAAAACGGAATGGCTTCGAATGACACCGAGTGCAGCAAATCCTTCTGCCGACAGACCGGACAGTCGCCGCGAAGACGGATCGAATTCTTCACCGGTTCGCGCGGCTCGGCGCAGGCAGCGCTTCGGACTTGCACGGTCACACGATCCGCGGGGTCGGCACGGGAACGATGAATTTTCCGCCCCTAGCTCGATATTCAGCCTGTTGTTCCATGATTTCATCAAGGAAGTTCCAGGCAAGCACTAGAACGTAGTCAGGTTGCGCCTCCAACAGAGCTTCCGTAGAGCGGATAGGAATTTTCTGACCGGGCATGTGCTTGCCCTGCTTGTGAACGTTGCGATCGACGACGAAGTCGATGAGATCGCGTCCGATGCCGACCGTGTTGATCAAGGTGGCGCCTTTTGCCGCCGCCCCATAGGCAGCAATTGAGGCGCCGGTAGCCTTCAGTCGGTGCAACAATGCGGAGAGGTCAATTTTCAACTTGTCGACCGTCGCGGAAAAATCAATGTAGTAATCGATGGCGTCGATGCCTTGCGCCCTTTCATGAGCAAGCAGGTCCCTGACGCTTGCTCCGACACGCTCTTGCAGTTCGACGTAAAGGCGAATTGAACCGCCATGAATCGAGAGCTGCTTTACTTCGTTGATATAAAGGCCATGCCTGCGAAACAGCTTGTCCAATGCCGTCACTGAAAAATAGCACAAGTGTTCGTGGTAGATCGTGTCGAACTCGCAGTGCTCGATCATTGGTTCGACATAGGGCGCCTCCAGCACCGCAACGCCGTCGTCCTTGAGCAATAGCGCAATGCCTGCAACAAAACCGTTCGTGTCGGCCACATGCGCGAGCACATTGTTTGCGTGAATTACGTCGGCTCGCACGCCCTGTCTGCGAAGAGACTCAGCCAGTTCGCGCGTGAAGAACGCTACGTGCGTTGGCACGCCGAACTCGCTGGCGACGGCAGCAGGCCCATCGGCGGGGTCGATGCCAAGAACTGGAATGCCCGCCTCGACATAATTTTTCAGGAGATAGCCGTCGTTGCTTGCCAACTCGGTTACGAAACTGCCCGAGTGTAAGCCGCGACGCTCAATCAAATCGAGCACATTGTCTCGAGAATGCCGCAGCAGTGCCTGCGAAAACGAGGAGTAGTAGGGATAGGCATCGGCAAACAGGATCCTGGGGTTCACCGTTTCTGTGATCTGCACCAAGCTGCAATCGCCACAGAAGGCGACACTGAGCGGAAAGACAGGCTCTTCTTCGCCATCGTCGATGCTCGATGGAAGCCGATCGGCAAGGGGCGTCGTGCCGAGCTTCAGGAAAGTATCGATGTGACTCCCGCCGCAGGAGCGGCAGACCTGCTCGGTTACGGATGCTGCTCCAGCAATCATCATGGCCATGGCTCCCGGTTGTGTTTTGCTCAAACGGCCATCGCCAATTGCGGCGTCCGGCGCAAATCGGCATCCAATTCGCCATTTTGGATCAGCTTCTGCACATGGGCGATCCGCTTGAATCGCTCGCCCTCGAAATCCCCAAGTGCAAGGCCTGCTGCGCGAAATGTGTAGTAGAGCTGTTCGATACCGCGCCGCGCTGTCCATTGCGGCTTAAACCCGTGCAGGCGGCGACCAATATAGGTGCAGTCGACGCGATAGCACCGCTTGTCTGGACCGGCGTCGGGCGCGAACTTCACGCGGCTGTCGGGAACGACCTCTTGCACCAGCGCCGCGATCTCCCGAATCTGATAGTTTTCCGTGGTCAGGCCGACATTGAATGCCTCGTTGTGGACCAGCTCTCGCTCGGCTTCGAGTACGGCGATATAGGCCTGCGAAATGTCTTCCACGTGGACGATCGGACGCCATGGCGAGCCGTCGCTTTTGAGGTAAACCAGGCCGGTTGTATAAGCCCAGGCGGTCAGGTTGTTGACCACGAGGTCGAAGCGGATGCGAGGCGACAGGCCGTAGGCAGTGGAAGCGCGCAGGAACGTCGGGCTGAACGATTGATCCGCCATCGGCGCGACTGCGCGCTCCACATTCGCCTTTGAGGCGCCGTAGGGCGTAACCGGGTTGAAGGGAGCATCTTCAGTCAGAAAGCTGTCGCCTGCTGCGCCGTAATTGCTGCAAGACGAGGCGTATAGGAACCGCTGGACTCCGGCGGCCTTGGCGAGTCGCGCAAGCCTCACCGAAGCGCCGCAGTTGATCTCTTCGGTAAGGAGGGGTCGGTAGTCTCCCAACGGATCGTTTGAAAGTCCGGCGAGATGGATGATCGCGTCGAAGCCGGCGACATCGTCGATTTCGATGTCACGGATGTCTTTCTCGATCGTCGGCACTTCGGCCAGCTTCCCTACGAAAGTGCATGACCGGAAGATGTCGCTGTCTAGGCCCGTGACGTGATGGCCGCGGTCAAGCAGCATCGGAGTCAGGACGGAACCGATGTAACCGAGGTGGCCTGTAACCAGAACTTTCATCGTTCAATTCCCATGTTTTCCAGGGGGCCTGCCCGCTGTCCCACAATTTCTGAAGGAGATGCTTTTCCCGGATGGTATCCATGCATTGCCAGAAGGATTCGTGGCGATATGCCATCAGTTGGCCGTCGGCCGCGAGCCGCTGCATTGGCGCGTGTTCGAACATGACGTCGTCGCCGTCGATATAGTCCTTTATGCCCGGCTCGAGCACGAAGAAGGCGCCATTGATCCAACCCTCTGAAGCCTGTGGCTTTTCTGTGAAGTCGACAACGCGATGGCCATCGAATTCGATGTGCCCATAGCGTGCTGGCGGACGTACCGCCGTCATCGTTGCGAGCTTGCCATGCGACTTGTGAAAGGCGATCAGGTCATCAAGGTTGACGTCCGAAACGCCATCACCCCAAGTGAGCATGAATGTCTCGTCGCCCATCCAGTCGATCAGGCGTTTTATGCGGCCGCCCGTCAGCGTGTTCAGTCCCGTCTCAACAAGATCAACGGACCAATTAGGCAGCGAGTTCGAATGGCGCTTGACGCTTCCCGATGCCGCATTGACCGTCAAGCTGCCATCGAATGCGACATAGTCGCTGAACCAACGTTTGATGTATTCGCCCTTGTATCCCAACGCGACGGCGAACTCGCGATGGCCGTAGGCATAGTAATGCATCATGATATGCCAAAGGATCGGCTTCGCTCCGATCTCGACCATTGGTTTCGGTCGGATTTCGGTTTCTTCCGCCAGCCGCGTTCCCAATCCGCCAGCAAGAATTCCTACCTTCATTGTTTTCTCACCCCAACTGCTTACTGTTTTGCTACCATGCGGAGGTCAGGTTGGACCACACCGAAGAACGGATGATCGGAAACCGTCGATGCGTGACGTCAGGCATACAATTGGCGCTATGCTCGATAGAGCGATGCATAAGGGGTCTCATCCATTCGACGTAGCAGACTGGCAGGCGTCGGCGGTCGTCATTGCACCCCATCCCGATGATGAGACATTGGGATGTGGAGGGGTCGCCAGCAAGAAGTTCAGCGCCGGCGCCGACGTCCGGTTTATTTTCGTTACCGACGGTTCGGCATCTCATTCAGATCGGCTTGATATGGAGGCACTGCGGATCGCGCGCGAAAACGAAGCGATCGAGGCGGTTTGCCGGTTGGGCGGGTCGGCCGATCGGGTGAGATTTCTGCGTGTTCCCGACGGCATGGCAAAGCATCATGTCGGCAAGATCGCAGACGCAATCGCTCAGTTGCTGTTCGCTTGGCAACCACAGAGCGTGTACGTCACGCATGCAAAGGAGCCGCCTGCCGACCATGTTGCCACCAATCTTGGCGTGCGAGGCGCGCTTAAGCTGTATGGCCGGCGCGTGACGGTGTTCGAGTATCCCGTCTGGTATTGGTATCAGTGGCCCTGGGTCCGCCTGCACGACGATGTGCATGGATTCAATCGCACCGCATTCCGGCAAACGGCCCGGACTCTTGCCGGCTTGCGCGGCATTAGGATGTTCAACTCCCATGCCTATATCGGCGACATGATCGATGTGAAACGTCACGCGCTGGCAGCGCACCGGTCCCAGATGGAGCGGCCGGCGGGCCTCGACGATTGGCCTATCCTGGCGGATGTAGGCGGGGGCGATTTGCTGAATCGGCTGCTGAGCGACCACGAGATGTTCACGCGATACGAGGTTTACGCGTGAGCGCCGTCTTCGCCTCTTCATGCGCCACTTAAAGCGCTTCGTGCTTGAAGGATTCATGCAACGCGCTTTAAGTCTTTGTTCTTACCCCAAGACCGCTGCGCACTTTTGGGCGACATGCATTAGGCAAACACACATCGGAGGTACCGCCAGACCGGCAAAAGTATGAGCAGACCACCCGATGTATGACTCGAAGGTGGCCATTCATTCTGCCATCTTCGGACGGTGCAACTCGATGCGCCGCACTGAGCTTGGCCCTGGATGTGAGATAGGCCAATGAGGACACTGTATGAGACTGGCGACGAAGCTCCGCAATGTCTTCTACGGCATGCCTGTCGTTGCAGCGGGTGAAGCTGCCGGCCTGAGGATCTTTTCGCGCGGCGCGGACCCCGATTTTGCGCGAGGTACTTATGAGTTTCCGATACAGGAAGCAATTGCATCGCTTCTGGAGCCGGGCAATGTGTTCTATGACGTTGGCGCCAACATCGGTTTCTTCTCACTGATCGCAGCGCGTCGCGTCGGCCCGCATGGCCAAGTCTACGCATACGAGCCCGTTCCCCGAAATGCCGCAGCCATCAGGCGAAGCCGAGACGTCAACAGCCTGAGCACCATTCAGGTTTTCGCCGAAGCGGTTGGGGCGGTGACCGGCGATGCCGAATTGTTGCTGGCGCGCCACCTCGGTGGCGCAACGCTCGCCAATGTCTCCACGCCGCCGGATGTGAATGGGCGCCTCAGCGTCAGGACGACAACACTCGACGATTCGATCGCCAGATACGGCCTCAGGCCGCCAACCCTCGTCAAGATCGACGTCGAGGGTGCAGAAATCGACGTACTTCGCGGCATGACAGCGGCGCTGACCGCATATCGCCCCAAGGTCATTTGCGAGGTGGATGCGGCAACGAAAAGCGGGCTCGATCACAAGGCACGCGAAATCATCGGGTTCTTGGCCACAACCGGCTATGCCGTGTCTTCCTTGCCTGCCGCTTATGCCAAAAACGGCTGGCAGGTCGAGCACATTGTCGCGCAGCCCATGCCGACGTGAGGAGGTCTTCGTTGCTGCGTCTTGACTGGGCAGGGATTGCTGAAAAGGCCGAGCCCGGCGTTGTCCGGCCGGAGGTTCTTCTCGCAGACAGTTTTCAGGACGATCGCACCCGCGGGACGGTGATTGGGACCTTGGCGACAGCGGGAGGAGTGAGGCTCGGACGCGACATCGAACGCCAGATCGCGATCGATCACGGTGCACTTCGTTTCCAGCCACTCGTCAGGCCCGGCTGGCGCCGGCAAGGGATCTCCTACGGTCCCTTTCAACGAGAGGCTGGTCTGGTGCTGTTGGTCTCGATCACCAACGGCCACAACACGTCGCAGGGATCGCCGCTGCCCGACGACATCGCCAGGCGGGTCTACCGTTGGCTGCGGGGACCCGGCATCGACCCGTGGCCCGGCCGTCTGATGTCGTTGATACGGGCGCCACGAAAGAGGCTCACCCTTCGCCGCCTTTGGTGGTGGGTGCTCAGCACGCCTTGGACCTATCGGGGTCCGAACATCAACGAGAACCTGGCTGTCGGGTGGTTCCCCAGTGAGGCGCCGGTTAATCCCGTGGAAGAGGGCTGCGGCTTTGTCGTGCATGCCGCCGAAGGCGAAAACGGCGAGCTGTGGGCTCGCGTAGGAAAGCAATGCCTGAGTGCGTTCCGACGTCTGAAGAACCTTCATCTCTATTATGTCGTAGCGCTGCGGGAGCAGGGCGCCGTCTATTATGTGGCCGCTGACCAAGAAGCCCACGGGGTTGCCGCATTTCCGATGATGCGTCCTATCGCGATCGATCCTTTCAACAAGGACGAAAAGCTGTTTGCAGGTGTGCATCAGTCGGCACTTGGCCAGATAGGGTTTCGGGTCGACACACGCGTCCAAGCGGTTCATGTCGGGCGGATACCTGAATTTTCTAGCGAGTTTAGCACCGCCCATGCTGCCGATGCACACGTGGAAGGCTTGCCGGGGCAGGTCGCTGCAATCGGGGGGCGGTGGCGTTTCTTGCAAGACGCTGGCGACAATCTGTCCATCGTCGATCCTGGCTACCCTTCAGGATTGATCCACGGGCTGCTTGAAATTTCCGCAGCCTCTGATGTGTGTGGTCTTGTCTGGCGGTTTCGGGACAAGGACAATTTCTGGCTGCTGAAACTTTCGACGCTTGGATGCACTTTGGTCAACAAGCAATCGGGGAGCGAGATCACGATCGCGACGAATGCGGGGCAGGCGTTGCGCGAGCGTTCTACCCATTCGGTCCAGATCCTTGACTGGAACGGTCAGGTGAGCTGCTTCCTGGATGGGGCTCGCCTTTTCGACCTGTCTGCTGAGGCCGGTCCAATCGAGAGTGCGACCGGAGTGGGTATATGGAAAAGCTCCGACAGCGAGCCGCGCTGGCATAGCTTTGAGGCTCATCCTCGCGAAATTCCCATACCAGTAATGGCGCCCCTGGAGGCGCCGTGGAACCACCGCGGAGCAAGCCTGTCGTACGCCGACGATTTTGCTGGTGCTGCCGGCGAACTGGATCGCCGCACGACGGAACTGGGCGGCGGACAATGGGCAAGAACACTGGGAACCGGGGTCATCGACGTCGACGGACTGGGCAGCGCCCGTGTGCGCGCCAGTGTAGACAGACCGAACCCGGGTCGCACATTCTATTCGCTGCCGTGGGATCTACCGGGGTTCAGCGACCTCGAGGTTACAATCGAGCCCCCTGGGGAGCGCCGAGGCCAAGATCAGCGCAGCCGGGCGGGACTGCTCTTCTGGCAAGACAGCGACAACTACGTTTGTGTCACGACTTGGCTCGATGATGTCTACCAAGGTGCTTCAATTTCGGTGTTCATCAAGCGACTTGGCTTTGAGGAACTTTATGACGCAGTCTGGACTAATGTGGCGGACAAGGTCGTTTGGGGAAAACGCTTTCGCATGCGCGTCGCATTCGACGGAAATCGGTTTGCAATCTCGATCGACGACGAACTGGTGATGCAGCGAAGCCTCACCGACATCTATCCCGATGACGCTGCCCTTCAAATTTTGCGGGTCGGACTCGCCGTCAACTGGGAGTGGGGCGATGACACGGGCTCGGTGTTCACGTCGTTCAAGGCCCGGCGCTGAACGAAAGCGCGGTTTCGCTTTCCAAGCTGTGAACGGTGGGTGGCGATGGCCTTGTCGTATAGGGTCCGGGTCGACTGGGCTATCCTTTCCCAAGCATAAAGATCGGCGACGCGCGCGGCTCCCCGGTTCCCCAGTTTCGCCGCTCGCGCTGGATCTTTGAGAAGGTCGATGATTTGGGCTGCAAGCGCATCCGGGTCATTCTTCTCAACCACGACGCCACCGCCAGTCGCTTCCACAATCTCCGTCATGCCGCCGACGCGAGTGGCTACGACAGGGGTACCATTCGACAGCGCCTCGATCAGGCTCATTCCGAAGGACTCGCTGAGAGAGGGATTTACCAGAAGCGATGCTTCGGCATATCGCTCGGCCAATTTTTCGTAGGGCAGTGTGCCAACGAAGCCCACGGTGCGAGCGATCGCCGGCGGTATCATCGCACGCAGCGCGGTATCGTAGGAACCGAGATACGCGCTGCCGCCGTGGTAGAAGCGAGCGAGATCGCGGACTTCGGGATCCGCGCTCAGGTCAATCAGGAATTCACGAGGAAGCGTTGCCGATGGGCCGACGATCTCGAGGCGGGCATCGGGACAGGCCGCAACAACGGTCTGCCAGGCCTCGATCAGTGTGTGGATGCCTTTTTCGGGCGACACACGGCCAACGAACAATACCTTTCCCGGTATTCGCGCTACGGCGACGTCCTGGTTCGCAGGCGCTCCATTCGGCAGGACTGCGAAAATTGGGCCCATTTCAGCAAAGCGCGTGCGCGCCGCGGTCACGACATGTTCTGAGCACCCGAAGGCGAGATCGGTGGCGGCGAGCGCTCGTTTCATTGCATGGCGGTCAAGTTCTGCGAGCCAGTCACAGTGCATGTGCAACACGATTGCTGCTTGCGGCGCCGCCCTTCGAATGGCGGGTACGTATTGCGGAAAATTCTGGATGTGGATCACGTCGGGCGAGAGACGGCGTATCGTCCGAATGGCCTGGGCGAGAAAGTCAAATGCATAGACACTTTGTGCAACCAAAGGCGAGCGCGGCCGGACGCGGCTCCAGAGGCGGGACGCCAGGCTCCATACGCGTGCCGGCGCGCATTTGAGCAACTCAAAACATACACCGTCGATTTCCATCTGGGCCGGCATCCCGCGCAGGCGCCGAGCGATTATGGTCGTGTCGCAATCTGCACCCAGCCGCCTCGCGACTTCATACGTCCAAATGCCGATCGAGTTCTGGATCGGGGGCGTGACCGTGTCAAAAGGCTGGCTCAGGATTACGACCTTCATCGAGCCCTCAGCCTTAATACAAAATTGCGTGCGTTGAGCAGGTCAGGGCGCACCAGCACGAAGGAAGCTGCTGCATAAACGCCCGCGCCAATCAAGATACCGCCGGCCAGTACGATTCCAGGCGCGGCATTCGCCGGGGCACCGCGCAGCCATGCGCTGACGACTGCAAACATCAAGATCGAAGCGACGGCAAGCCGTGGGAAAATCACCAGCGGCCTCAAAACGTCGATGTGGGCAAGTCTCTGAACCTGGATGAGGAAGACCGGCAGAAGCAGAACGTTGCTAGCCACGAGGGCGGCAATGGCCCATTCGAAGCTGATCTGCACGCCCCCCGTGATCAAGGCGAGAGCCAGCACCGTATAGACCATGTTCAGTTTCAGGAGCAGGCCCGAGCGGCCGAGCGCCAGGATCGTGAACGAGCAGAGGCTGTCAACGGTGCGTTGGACGCCCAAAACCATGAGTATCTGTACAGCCGCTACGCCAACCGACCACTGCTGGCCGAAGATGAAGGGAACAGCGATCGGCGCGACCGCGGCAAAACCAAAAAAGGCCGGAAAACCTATTATACCCGCCACGCGCACGGTTGCGTTGAAAAAGCTGTTTATCTTTTCCGGCTGAGCCTGGATGCGAGACACGGTTGGCAAGGTGATGGCCATGAGCGGCCAGAGCAACGATTCCACCAGCAGATCGAGAGGTCGACGCGCAAGCGCATATATACCCACGGCATGAGGGCCGAGGAACGCGCCGAGCACAATCTTGGGGAGCTCGTCGTTCGCGAAATTCCAGAGCGTTTGCAGGACAAGAGGGCCGGCAAATCCGAACAGCTCCCGAATGCGGACGTAGGAGAATCTGAAATTTGGCCGCCAGGAACTTCCGAAAAGAATAATGGCGGTTTCAACTACGGCCTTCGTGAGTTGCATCCAAACGAGGCTCCACACGCCAAAACCCGCGATAGCCATGCCTACGCCCAACGCGCCGCCGACTACCGAGCCTGTAAGCGTGCGCACGGCGAACAGCCGAAAATTCAGCTGCCGCTTGAGGATCGCCGCCGGTACGACACCGAATGCCTGGATCACAACGATGGCGCTGGTCCATTTTATGAGTGCTTCCAAGTGCGGTTGGTCGAACGCGGCCGCGATGGCGCCGGCGGATATCCAGATAAGTGCAGTGATCGCAGCGCCTGTCGCCGCAAGGAGGCAGAAAGCCGAATCCAGGTGAATGGGATCGATTTCCTCGCGCTGGATAATCGCGTCGGGTAGACCCCTCGTTACCGGAGCGGCCAGAATATTGGGCACCACCATGGCGAGCGCAGCGAGCCCGAATGCCTCTGGGCCAAGGTGGCGAGCCAGCACCACAAATACGCCGAACATGGCGATCTGTCGGCCCCAGGTCTCGACGGCGGCCCAAACAGCGCCACTAACGACCTGTCGGCCGAAAACGTTCATTGAACCGCCTGCTGAGACTCGTTGGGAAACAGAACCGTGTGTCTGGAGCGAAATTCATACGAGTGGATCAACTCCGCCACGATCTGTTCGCCACTCACCTTGCCGCTGTTCAGTTTCGACACATAAACGGAAAGCCCATTGTTGTCCGGCTCCCGTCCAAGCAGCAGCCGATAGAGAAGGGCTACGTATTGCGCATTTCCAAGCCCAACTGGCCGATTTTCAGTCCTGAATTCAACCGAATGCAACAGCTTCGTCAGTGTCGGAAATATAGATGGATCCTTCTTCATCGCGACGACCTCGCGCCACTGCTCGGTCGGGGAGGGCATGCGATGCAAGATCAGACAATAGGCATATGCAACCTGGTTGGCGTGGTTGAAGGCAGACTTGTCGAACGCATCAAGCGAACAGGGGTGAAATGTACCGGTGCCCACAACGGCGGGCACCGACGTCTGGTCCGGCGGCGGCGGGGTCTTCGTCGAGACCGTCGACGAACTGGTAACTGCATTGCCATCTGCAATGATTTTCTTCACGGCATCATATGCCAGCTTTTGCCCGCTCGGTGCCCATAGCCCGTGGTCGCGCTTCTTCAGGCGGACAAGGCCCATGAAGGCCTCATAGCTTGGCGCCCAGTATGGCTCGTCGAGCAGTTCGTAGATATGGGCAGCCTGCAGTCCGTATAGAGATTGATATCTGCGCAGGAGTGTCATGGTCTCGACCAGACCTTCGGCCTGCTGCTTTTCCCCTCGCTGGCTGCCGCCACTGTGATTGAACTCTGTCAGCCAGATGGGTTGGCCGAATGTCGCCAGGAATTTGAATGCTTCCTCCGGGTCACCTTCGTAAAGATGCCAGACCGAAATATCCCATCTGATACCGTCCTGCAGCATGCGGGTGAATGCTGCACGGTGACCCCAGCCGGCAGTCCCCATGGCCTTTTTTATCGTTGGATCCACTGCGATGGTTGCATCCGATAGACCGCGCAGCACTGCGCTCGCCTTTGCCCAGCGCGGACTGAAATAGTCGGATGTCACGGTGCCGCCGGCAGGGCCCCAGGAGCAGTTGTATTGTATTCCGCTGTCCTGCATCTCGCAGGGCATCAAGATCGCATAGTTCTCCATCTCATTGCCAAGTTCCCAAGTGCGGATGTCGTCCTTGAAGCGGGATACGAGCGTCGACGCGAGGCGATAGGCCTGCGCATAGAGGTCATCGACGGTTCCATTGTCGAGGTCGAGGTCGGGCGTGATGACAGGTAGGATCTGGACCCCGCGCTCCTTGCCCGCCTTGACCAGCTCGGCAAGTTTGGCGGCGCTGTCGGCGCTGGAAATGTTGACCCGATATGACTTCATGCCGAGGTCGCGGACGTAGTCGAGCTGCTGTTCGATCGATACCCCGTGATAAGCGTTGAAGGGGTGGCCATTTACCCCCCAGAGTAGGTCCGCTGCGCACGAGGCCGTCATACCCAGCAGACATGCCAGGATTGTCCATAGACGTCTGGTCGTGGCGACGGCCCGTCCAACGAGACTTGGTTGCGACGGATTGGTCGACCGCTGCATTAGCGCGAACTTGCTTGTCTTGCGCCAGATATCATGCGGCATCACTCCATTCGCTGAACTCTGCCTGAGATTCATCCGGGCACGACGATTGAGATCTGCCGCACCACTCAACCCAGTCTACCACCGCCGCGCCATGCGGAACCTCACACATTCGGCGTAGACACTCAGGATTTGCCACGCCATTCGGATGAAAGCTGCCCCGAAAATTGTTCCGGGCAGAACGACCGGCTACGTCCCAAAGGCCAAGATGACCCGGCCGTCTCGGTCATCCAAAGTCGCGGAGTTGAGACATAGCGCTGGTGACCAAAACCTGTCGCCCGGACGTGGTTCGCGATGACACGACATTGGACGATCAACGGCCGTTTTCTCGCGCAGCCGACCACCGGAGTTCAGCGGTACGCACGCGAGATCGTTTCGGCGCTGGATGCCTTGATCGTGGGCCAAGCTCCCTTGGCACGGGATCTGACCCTCGAGCTGCTGGTCCCGCCGGGGGCGCTTGACAATTTGCCCTTGGCCGCCATCCGTGTCCGGACTGTCGGCAGCTTCGGTGGGCATGCGTGGGAACAAGCCGTGCTTCCTGCCTACTCTCGCGGCGGCCTGCTCAGCCTCTGCAATACGGGCCCTCTGACTGTACGCCAGCAGGTTCTTTGCATTCACGACCTCAATACACGAGCATGCCCGCAGAGCTATTCACTTCCATTTCGGCTCCTTTACCGCACCTTAGTTCCCGCCTTGGGCAGGACCGCGCGTAAGGTTGCGACCGTGTCGCAGTACTCTGCGGTTGAACTGGCGCGCTATGGCGTGTGCCCGCCGGCAAAGGTCGAGGTTGTAAGCAACGGGCATGAACATGCGCTGCGATGGACCCCCGGTCACTCGGAACAAACACTGGCCGTTGCCGGTCCTAGGACAATCGTCGTACTTGGCAGTTCGATCCCGCACAAAAATGTCGGTCTGATCACCGGCATGCACCAACGACTTGCCGCTGCGGGGCTACAGGTTGTTGTGGTGGGTGCATCCACGTCCCGTGTCTTCGGCAGCACTGACAACAAGAAGTCGCCTAACATCATCTGGCTGGGGAGAAGGTCAGACGCTGAACTCGGCGCGCTTCTGAGCGATTGCTTGTGCCTCGCGTTCCCCTCTCTGGTTGAAGGTTTCGGACTACCGCCCCTCGAAGCCATGACGCTAGGATGTCCGGTGGTCATGTCGGATCGTGCCAGTCTGCCCGAAATCGGCGGGAATGCGGTTTTGTACGCATCGCCTTGCGATGAGAACGCATGGTTCGATTGTTTCATGCGCCTGGTCCACGAGGAAGGCCTCAGAACCAAATTGATCGCACGCGGTCGTGCGAGGGCGGCCCGATTTCAGTGGGCCGCGTCGGCTCAGCGATATTTGGAACTGATGGCCAGCGTGGATGGATTTCCAAAAGTGCCGCCGCCACTTAGCAAAGCCGAATACTGTCTGAATTAGCAACTTGCCGCCCCATTCGGAACAACCGTTTTGGACAGTATGGCGCGGCCTTGTCGGGGCCACGCCCAGGTGGTGTAGCTGCCGGGCTTGAATAGCGCGATAGCTTCCAACTGCTCCGACTAGATGTTCGCTTCGTGTGGCTTGCACCGGCCAGGCCTTCCGCTGACGGACGTCAGGCCGGGAGCCGCCACATTCGCACACGACCTGTACCACGCAATTCCGTTTCCGCGAGTGGATCGCAGGCAAACTTTGGTCCAAGCAGTTTGCGAGTTGCATCCGAAACACGGATTTCATCGGGCTCCGCTGACGTTTGAATACGTGCGGCGAGATTAACGGTCTCGCCCCACAGGTCATAGGCAAACCGTCTTTTGCCTATGACGCCCGCTACGATTGGTCCTGAGTGAATTCCAATCCTGAGTCTTAGCGGTTGTCCCGCGAAGCGTTCGAGCTTAACCGCCTTCCGCAGTTCAAGTGCATAGCGCGCAAGGGCTTCTGCATGATCGGATCGCGCGGCGGGCAGGCCAGCGACCACCATCACACAATCGCCGATTGTCTTGATCTTTTCGCAGCCGTATCGTTCCGAGAGCAGATCCGCCGCCTTGAAGAAGTAATTTAACATAGCGAGCGTCGTCTCGGCTCCGACGCTCCGCGCTCTTTCCGTAAAGCCGACGATGTCGGCAAAAAGCACACTCACCTCAGCGTGGTTGTCTGCAATTTGTTCGTCCGCTTTTAACCGCTCCGCGATCGACGCCGGAAGAATATTGAGGAGTAGGTTTTCGGCGCGCTGGTATTCACGCGACAATCCCTCTTGGCTCTGCCTCAACGCCTCGTTCATCAATTGTAATTTTTCGTTGAGTTGGCGCTCCCTCTCTTGCAGGAGGGTCATTTCATAAGCCTTCTGTTGAAGCCGCTGCCTATTGTCGCGTTCGGCAGTGGCGTCAAGAAAGAGCAGCCATACGCTGGCATTGTCAGCAAAAAGATGAAGGTCCGCGACACGCCCGCTGGGCAGCTCGACCATGGCCATATGATATGGCAGCTCCGGGCAAGGCAGCAAACCCTCCATGAATTCAAGCTGCTCGGCAACAGGCCTACCAATGCGAAGTGATGAGAGTCCGTAATGTTTTACACTACCGCCCTTCGCAGCGATGCAAAGCTGTGCATCAATTTTCAGATATGCGACAGAGTGCTCGTTGTAGAAGAAATCGTAAATCCAGCTTCTGACTTCTCTTGGCAATCCATGCATGATCTATTTGGTGACCATCGAAGCAAGCTGACGAAATGCATCATCAACGTGTTCACCTGAAAGCGCACTTGTTAGATAGATTTGCCATCCTAGTTGCCTGAATTCGGCAATCTCACTATCCGAGATTGCCCACCGATCGGCCAGATCGGATTTGTTGAACAGCAATACAAACGGCATAGCGCCGAATTCGGCCTCGGCCCGCTCGCGCAGCGTGAGCGCCACGGCAAGAGTAGCAGCGCGGGTTCCATCGACGACAAGCACGAGCCCGCTCGCACCTCGCACATAGCTGACGCGGAATGAGCCGATATCGTCTTCGCCGGCCAAATCCCACAAAATCAGATCCACGGTTTTGTCCGGGAGTGCGACACTCTTCTTGTCGATTTTCACTCCCACCGTGGTCAAGTAGGTTTCTGAAAAGATGCTTTGCACAAATCTGCGAACCAGACTCGTCTTTCCGACAGCGAACCCGCCCAACATGCAGATCTTCTTTTGCAATATCCTGGGCTCCGCCTAGTGGAAGTTGACCGTAACCGAAACTCTGCGATTGGCGGAGCTCCCGGTTCTGCTATTCTCAGTCTCCGCCGGCTCAAAGGTGCCCGCGCCGCGAACCAAAAGCGATTCCGGAGCGACGCCGCGCTTCTTGAGAAGCGCACGAATTGTCTCGGCGCGGGCGGCGCTGATCGAAGCGTTGGCCGTCTCACGGCCCACGGCGTCCGAATGGCCAGTCAACATGAACTGTGCTGTTACGCCTGCCTTGCGGGCGTCCTTGGCCAATTCCTTCAACTGATTCGCCAATTTGTCGAGAACTGGTAGTTGCTCTGGCCCCGGTACAGCCTTGCCAGAATCGAAGAAAATGTCGACCGCTTGAATAGCCTCCCTCAAATGAGTGAGTTTCTGAGGGGTCACCTCGCGCAGCTCGGAAATTTCTAGAGAGAGTCCGTCCGCGGCCAGTTGTTGGGCGGCCACCCGCGCCCGATCTATCCAGGCGGCAGGAGCCTCACCCACGACAACGATGCGATCCTTGATGATCGAAAATCGTACTGAATCCGGCGGGACCAGCGACGCCATCAGCCGCTTCACCACGAACTTCGGATCAAGGCTCTGATAGAATTGCCACTGCGAATGAACGCGAGCCGGATCAACCCCTGTTCCGGACAGCAGAGCCTGCGGGTCGGCGGCCTGCGGATCTCTCAGGCCGGAAATGTAGAAATGTCCGCCCCTCGCAGTTTGTTGGGCGACGATGATCCCCGGTTGGGCCTCAAGTCGCGACACATAATGCTGCCAGTGCTCCGCCGCGCGTGCTTCGGGGCTCACGTCACGAACCTTGGAGATGTCGAATGCCGGTCCGCCTGCCGAAAGCTGTCGGGCCGCTGCGCGTGCCCGATCTATCCAGGTGTCGGGAGCCTCACCCTCGGCAACGATGCGATCGTTGACGATCGAAAGTCGAACCGATTTCGGTGGGGTCAGCGACGCCGTTAGCCGCTTCAGCACGAACTCCGGCTCAAGGCTCTGATAGAATTGCCACTGCGAATGAACGCGGGCGGGATCGACCTGCGTTCCGGACAACAGCGACTGCGGGTCGGCGGCAAGCGGGTCTCTCAGGCCGGCAATATAGAATTGGCCATCGCGCACCTTTTGTTCGGCAACGATGATGCCCGGCTGGGTACTCAGCCGCGACACATAGGCCTGCCAGCGCTGCCCGGATTGCCAGGAAAGAAGGAACCAACCGCCTGCCGGAATCAAAACCAGCAGAACTGCAGCCACCACCAGCCAAGGAAATCCCTGGTTAGAGTCCTCCTGCTTCAGTTCAACGCAGGTCTGCAACAGCGTCTCTACGCCGGCCAACTGCGAACTGTCGCCGTCAAACTCCTCTAAGGCCTGTGAGCATTCATCATGGATGCGAAGCAACACATCGCGAACTATTTCATGTAATTCCTCTGGGGGATTCCCCCGGATCACCGCAACCAAGGTCGCAAACGGTCCAACTTCCGACCAGAGACGAAGCTCCCCAAAACGGATAGTGTCCAGGCCGCTCTGCTCTTTCTCGTTAAATGAATCTTTTACAAAATCTTGAATTGCACTAAGCATCGATGAAATGAGTTGAGGGTCTTCGCTCGTTGCATTGTCGGCAGTTACATGCGCTATCAAAAGGCCGGAATTGCGGTTAATGAGAAAGACATGCTCTACACGATAGACAAGTGAATGCTTAAGAACAACTTCTGAGAAGCTTGCGCCCGTTCTCCAGGCCTCAAATCTCCACTTGAGCCCATGCCAGGTAAATATATGTCTTAAAGTTTCATTCAGCGACTGAAAGGTCTGATCGATCTTTTCCCCGATCGACTTGCGAATTGCCGGCAGAAACACCGGGTATAATATATCCGTAAGCGTGCGCGGGCTCTTCTGGATAGACCGTTGCACAGCCCTCTCGACAGCTGGCGCAAGGGCTTCGCCGAGTTGCGCATAAGGCGCACGTGCGGCTGCACTGGGGAGAACACCCCCAACTGCAGACGCAAGCTGCTCAGGTTCGTCGAGCAGGTGCGTAACTCGTGAAAGCTCCGAAATTTCGCGGCCGACCAGCAACTGGCGCAGCGTTTCCATGCGAGGATCGGCGGTTGGAACTCCGTCGAAACGCGCGCGATAGTCCGGATCAACGTTCCGGGCAATTTCGACCAAAAGACTAGCCAGAGCCTCGCGATCAATCTCTGTATCGTTCGAAGCTGCTTGAGGAAGGCTGATTGGGTCGACGGTCGACGTCAAGTTCCGATCAACTCACTTTCCAGCTACGTTCCGAGTTGCTCTTGCTGCCGACGGGATCCTGATTCAGACATTTTGCAACCTCGACAAACAGGCCGGCCAAAAGATTTCGGTCGGTCTTGACGTTGCTGAGATCGGAAAACATTTTCTCCATTACCATCTGAATGGTTTCATTCTTTTGCTTGATTTCCTCACGCAGCGATTGATCGCTTCGATTTATCCGGTCCGCAACTTCGCGCTCAAGCTCGCTCAATTGATCCGACAACGCGCGCACCTGCTTTTCAAGCGCCTGATTTTGCTCGCGAAGATTCCGGTCAATCTCCTTGTCGGCCTCGGCTCGTGCATCTTTTTCGTTCCGCAATTGCCCCGCAAGCGATTCAACCTGCTTCTTTGCATTTGACTCGTACATTTCAAGATTGCGCTTGGCCTCGGATTCGACATCCTTGAAGCGCTGCAAGAACCGTTCTTCAAGCTTGGAAAAACGGCGGTCATAGTCCTGCATCTGGTTACCGAACAGCAGATCACGTATCTTGTCGACACCTACAGCGTCGCCGGGGCCTCCACTCTCGCGAGCCTGGGCCGCCATGAAGGCCAGCCCGTTTCCGTCTGCATTACCTATCAGATTTACGTCCGCTTTATTTGCTGAAGAAGCGGTATTCGAAGATTCCTTGGCCATCCTTATGCCCCTTCTTTTGAACAACTGCCACAGTGCGAAACTCAGAAACGAACAAGAATGTCAGCAAAATACCCGGCTCGCAAGCCGGAATCTTCTTGGCTTAAGCCAATTCGCGCGTCCCTTTTACACCTCGTGGACTAGCAGCAAATAAACGAGTTCCAAATGGTGTAGCTTTCGTATCTCTTATTATAGCGCCATAATCGGCTAATCTAATCGGCGATTGGACAAAAACTACTGTCGAAATAAGCAATACAATATCGGTCTATAGCTACAGGAGCGCAATTAAGTAGCACGGACTAATTAGAAATATCTAAATTAGCTGACATGGCGGTACGCATACTGCCTCGCATCCAGCTGTATACTGCGACGATCGGCTTCCGATGCGGCCCAACCGTAGAAGGACGGCGTTCTTTCGCACGGAGAATGGCTGTTCGAGAGTGCACATCGGTGTCGAGGCATTTCGGTCGATAGGAGCGGAACAGTCGTCCCGACAACTGCAGTCATACACGCCCAAGCTTCCGTGGGCTTGCTTTATTGCGCCCCGATTGCAAAGGGCGTCAGTTTGCCATAGCTATTTCACTCGTACGGCGCCGGGACCGCAGCTTGTGGTCATGGTGCCGATTCCGGGGATCGACATGAGTATGCGGCGTGCTTGCTTTGACGTGCATCTGGGACAGCTGGCGCCCAAGCTCGGCGGCACGGATGCGAATGCTGCGCCAGGCCCCCAACCAGGCGCGGGTAAGACGGCGTGGCGCATAATCCCTTGGTTTCAATCGTGGTTCCTGCGCACAACGCGGAGGCAACGCTGGCGCG
>NZ_JAMYNS010000027.1:0-56870 GCF_040319125.1 Mesorhizobium sp. M0938
TTCCGTCACCCGCCTTCGACTATACCTACAAGTGGGGAACGCAGAACGGCGACACCGCGCTTGAAAGCTCCTCGGAACTGCAAGCAGTCTTTCGCGAGCACAACACCAGCAACACCGGGACCGCCCCTCTTCCGACCACCCCGCCTTCGACCACCCCATCTCCGACCACCCCATCTCCGACCACGCCGCCCCCAGTCGGGGATCTTCTCTATGGCACCAGCGGAGCCGATGTACTTAAGGCAACCGGTGCCCAGACAATGACCGGCCATGGCGGCGACGACGATTACTACGTCGACAATGCCGGCGACAAGATGGTCGAGTCCTCTGGCCAAGGTCAAGACAGGGTATGGACCTCCGTGAGCTACGCGCTCTCGGCCGGCTCGTCGATTGAAGTCCTTGGCACCACGAACGACGACGGCACCACGGCCATCAAGCTGACCGGCAACGAGTTGGCCCAAACCATCCACGGCAATGCCGGCGTCAACGTCATCAAGGGCGGCGGTGGTGCCGATGAGTTGAGGGGCTTTGGCGGCGATGACGATTACTACGTCGACAACGCCGGCGACAAGGTGTTCGAGTCCTCTGGCCAAGGTCAAGACAGGGTATGGAGCTCCGTGAGCTATGCGCTCTCGGCCGGCTCGTCGATTGAAGTCCTTGGCACCACGAACGACGACGGCACCACGGCAATCAACCTGACTGGCAACGCGTTGGCCCAAACCATCCACGGCAATGCTGGCGCCAACGTCATCAAGGGCGGCGGTGGTGCCGATGAGTTGCGGGGCTTTGGCGGCAACGATGCCTTCGTTTTCAATACTGCTCTTGGAGCCGGCAATATCGACAAGGTCCTTGACTTCAACAGGCTCCAGGACAAGATCCACCTCGACGATGCCGTTTTTGCCGGGCTTAAATTGGGAGGCCTTTCATCCGACGCTTTCTTTGCCGGTAAGGCCGCGCACGATAGTTCCGACCATATCATCTACAACAGCTCGACCGGAGCGCTCTCCTTCGACAGCGACGGGATCGGCGGCGCAGCTCAAACAGAGTTCGCCACTCTCAATCCAGGTCTGTCGCTTACGGCAGGTGCATTCTTTGTGACCTGAAGGCGCTAGCGGAAACGAGATCGCGCCAGGGCAGCGGTCGCCAACAGAGCCAGGTGGATAGTGAAGTCTGTCTCTACTGGCGAGCGTGGATGCTCTGGCGCGAACCGCTGCGGCATCTGTGGGTGCCGAGAAATGCGCTTCGAAAGCACTGCCCAAAGTGCGCGTCAGCAAATATCGGAATCGGCTTGCGCTGCGCTTCGATTCTGGGGGCATGCGCAAAGATCAAAGTGCTGCGCTCCTAAACGACGCGCGGCGTGGCATTCTTTGCGACCTTCACCGCCGCCTGGGCGGCTGCCAGCCTGGCGATCGGCACGCGGTAGGGCGAGCACGACACATAGTCGAGGCCGACCTTCTCGCAGAAATGGATCGACGCCGGATCGCCGCCATGTTCGCCGCAAATGCCGAGCTTGATCCCCGGCCGCGTCGCCCTGCCCTTTTCCGCCGCCATCCGCACCAGTTCGCCGACGCCCTCGATATCGAGCGACACGAACGGGTCCTGCTCGATGATGCCCTTCTGGCGATAGGTCTCCAGGAACGAGGCCGCATCGTCGCGTGAGATGCCGAAGGTGGTCTGGGTCAGATCGTTGGTGCCGAAAGAGAAGAACTCGGCCGCCTCAGCGATGACATGAGCGCGGATCGCCGCGCGCGGCAATTCGATCATCGTGCCGGTAAGATAGGTGATCTTGACGCCTGTCTCCTCCATCACGTTTCTGGCGACGTCGTCGATGCGCGCCTTGACGTAGTCGAGTTCCTTGACCAGACCGACCAGCGGCACCATGATTTCCGGAACCACCAACGCGCCGGCCTTCCTGCCGGCTTCGACGGCGGCCTCGAAAATGGCGCGCGCCTGCATCTCGGCGATTTCGGGATAGGAAACCGCAAGCCGGCAGCCGCGATGGCCGAGCATCGGGTTGAACTCGTGCAGCGCCTCGGTGCGCTGCCTGAGCTTGTCGGGCGACACGTTCATGGCGGCGGCGACTTCGGCCACCTCTTCCTCGGTCTTGGGCAGGAATTCGTGCAGCGGCGGATCGAGCAAGCGGATCGTCACCGGCAGGCCAGCCATGATCTCGAACAGTTCGAGGAAATCCGAGCGCTGCATGGGCAAGAGTTTTGCGAGCGCCGTTCGCCGGCCCTTTTCCGTGTCGGCCAGGATCATCTCGCGCATGGCGACGATACGGTCGCCGTCAAAGAACATGTGCTCGGTGCGGCAAAGCCCGATGCCTTCGGCGCCGAAGGAACGCGCCATGCGCGCGTCGAGCGGCGTTTCGGCGTTGGTGCGCACCTTCATGCGGCGCACGGCATCGGCCCATTCCATGATGGCGGCGAAATCGCCCGAGAGCTCCGGCTGCAGCATCGGCACGGCGCCTTTCAGCACCTGGCCGTTACCGCCGTCGATGGTGATGATATCGCCCTTGCGGAACGTCGATCCCATCGCCATCAGCGTGCCGGCCCTGTAGTCGACGCGCAGCGAACCCGCACCCGATACGCAAGGCTTGCCCATGCCGCGAGCCACCACCGCAGCGTGGCTGGTCATGCCGCCACGCGTCGTCAGGATGCCTTCGGCGGCATGCATGCCGTGGATGTCTTCGGGACTGGTCTCGATGCGCACGAGGATCGTCTTGCGGCCTTGCGTCTTGAGTTCCTCGGCGTCGTTGGAGGAAAAGACGATCTCACCGGTGGCAGCCCCCGGAGAAGCCGGCAGGCCGACGCCGATGACGTCGCGCGCGGCCTTCGGATCGATGGTCGGGTGCAGCAACTGGTCGAGCGAGGCCGGATCGATGCGGGCGACCGCTTCCTCCTTCGAAATGAGCTTGTCCTTTGCCATCTCGACGGCGATCCTGAGCGCGGCCTTGGCGGTACGCTTACCGGACCTCGTCTGCAGCATCCACAATTTGCCGCGCTCGATAGTGAATTCGAGATCCTGCATATCGCGGTAGTGTTTTTCCAGACGGTCTGAAATGGTGACGAATGACTGGAAGGCTTCCGGCATCAGCTTCTGCAGCGACGGCTTATCGGAGCCCGCTGCAATGCGCGCCGCCTCGGTGATGTTTTGCGGCGTGCGGATGCCGGCGACGACATCCTCGCCCTGCGCATTCACCAGGAACTCGCCATAGAGCATCTTTTCCCCGGTCGACGGATTGCGGGTGAAGGCAACGCCGGTGGCCGAGGTCTCGCCCATATTGCCGAAGACCATGGCCTGGACATTGACCGCCGTGCCCCAGCTTTCGGGGATGTCATGCAGGCGCCGATAGGTGATGGCGCGGTTGTTCATCCAGCTCGAGAACACAGCGCCGATCGCGCCCCATAGCTGCTCATGCGGGTCCTGCGGAAACGGCTTGCCGAGTTCTTCTTCGACCTTGGCCTTGTAGAGGGCAATCACGCCCTGCCATTCGATGGCGGACAGTTCCGTGTCGAGTTCATGGCCGAGCCCGCCCTTCTGGTCTTCGAGGATCTCCTCGAACACCTCATGGTCGAGGCCCATGACGACATCGGAATACATTTGGATGAACCGGCGGTAGCTGTCATAGGCAAAGCGCGCATCGCCTGAATCGGCGGCCAGCGCCTCGACCGTCTCGTCGTTGAGGCCGAGATTGAGCACGGTGTCCATCATGCCGGGCATGGAAGCGCGGGCACCGGAACGCACCGACACCAAAAGCAGTTTCGAGGGATCGCCGAAACGCCGCCCGGTCAGCCGGCCGATATGGTCGAGGGCGACCGCGACATCCGCCTCCAGCGAGGCGGGGTAGGTATGGCCGTTGGCGTAATAGGCGTTGCAGACCTCGCTGGTGATGGTGAACCCCGGCGGCACGGGCAGGCCCAGGCTGCACATTTCGGCCAGATTGGCGCCCTTGCCGCCCAGAAGGTTCCTATCGCCGGCACGGCCTTCCGCAGCGCCGTCGCCAAAGGTGTAGACCCATTTGGTCATGCTTGCTCTCCGGTTGCAGGAGATTGAAAAGATTGACGAAGCCGAAGTTTCGCCGTGTCCCTACCCGAGCGATATGATGCTGCAGTGCGAAAGGCAAGGCGTCGGCAAAGCCAGCCGGCTTCTACAATCGATTAAGGGAAAGCGGCGCCGAAAAGACTTGCAATTGGGTCGCTTTTGTAGTAGAACAAACAGTGAACAAAAGGCGAGACCATGAGACTGACCGGAAAACTCGATTATGTGGAAATGGCGGCGACCGGTGGAACGCTGGACAGGGTGAAGGCTTTCTACAGCACCGCCTTTTCCTGGTCGTTCACCGATTACGGGCCGACCTATTCGGCCTTTTCGGAAGGTCTTGACGGAGGCTTTCAGGCTGATGCCGGCGAAGCGCCCGCCAAGCCGCTTCCCGTGCTTTACTCCGAGGATTTGGAAGAAACCCTGGGCGCCGTCGAAAATGCCGGCGGCACGATCGTCAAGCCGATCTTCTCATTCCCCGGCGGCAGGCGGTTCCATTTCCTCGACCCGGCCGGCAATGAGATGGCGGCTTGGGGCGAATAGACGCCATGCCCCCAACAGCAGGGGATAATGTCCGAAACCCCTATATGCGGGAACCGGTGGATCAGTTCCGCGCACTCGCTATTCTCGGCATTGAGCTTTCCGTCGGCTCGTCCTATAAGGCCGCGCGCAGCGGCCATGTTCCGGCTGTTGGGGCGTAGCCAAGTGGTAAGGCATCGGTTTTTGGTACCGACAATCCCAGGTTCGAATCCTGGCGCCCCAGCCATCACATGTCAGGTCCATTCTGGGCCAGCCATGTCCCCCGGCATTTTTCCGATATTCGGGAAAGTCGATGCCGGAATCCGCAGCTTATCGCCTGGAATCCTTCCGCTACGATCAAATCCGATCAACAGCCAAGGGTGCCATAAAGATGCTGACGGATGCACAAGCCCGCGAAGCAGTGGAGCAGTATCGCGAAGAAGGCTATGCGGTCGTTCGACAATTCGTCGACGGCGACGAAATGATCCGGCTGAAAAAGGAAACCGACGCCGTCTACGCGGAAGGCCTGAAGCATCACGCCACTTTCCGGCATGGAAATCTCAATTTCCAAATCCTGCCTGAATCTGATTTTGGCCAGCGTTACGTGCTGCAGGCCTACTGGTTTTCATGGATCAACAGCTATTTTGAAAAATTTCGACGCAATCCAGACTATCTGAAGCTGCTGGAGGGCCTGATCGGCCGTGATATCCGGCAGATCGCACAACAGCTGCACTGGAAGCCGCCCGGCGCCAACGTCACTGGCTATCGCTTTCATCAAGACCTGCGTTTCCGCAACCAGAGCGCGTTCGACAATGTCGCCGATGCCACTGTGACAACGGGCCTCGCGGTCGATCGGGCGACGCTCGACAATGGCTGCCTTCAGGTCGTGCCGGGTAGCCACAAACTGGGCTATCTCGGACTGTCGGACGAGGGGACGGGTGAACTGATGAAGGGCCTAACGGCTGAGGAAGAACTGCGCAAGGTAGGCATCGATCCAGTAACAATCGTTCCGCTTGTGCTGGAGCCAGGCGACCTCGCGATGTGGGGGCTGCTGACCGTGCACGGCTCGTCACCCAACAAGTCGCAGCACGATCGAGCATTTGCGCTGTCCAGCTATGTTCGCGCCGACTCGACACAGCGCGGCGAATGGGCGTTCAGGGATGGCATTTCCGTGCCGCTCGGCGAAACGCCGACGCTTTGCAAATACGAAAAGCTCTTCGAGGAACCGGGACCGATGTACGACACTACCACCTGGTGGAAATGACGCTGCTGCGTCACGCGAAAAAAGCAGATGGGATCCGGCTTTCGCGCTGGGTCCCCGTTTGCGTTGGCGCCGGCGTCCTACGCGGTGAAGTCGGCCGACAATTCGCGGATCAGGAAATCCACGAAGGTGCGAACCTTGGCGGCGATGTAGGTGCGGTGCGGGTAGAGAGCATAGATCGGACTGGAGCCCGGACGAAACTCATCGAGTTGTACCTCCAGCCGGCCGTCCCTGATCGCAGGGTCAACCAGAAGGCTCGGCAGGTTTCCGACGCCGAAGCCGGCGATCGTCATCTGGTAGGCAGCCTCCACGCTGTTGGTCGAGATGCGTCCGCCGACGGCCGCATCGAATGCGCCCTCCGGACCGACGAATGGCCATGTGCCGAGACGCTTGGCGAAATTGCTCAGCACACACGAATGGCTTGCCAGCTCGCCTGGATGTGTCGGCCGGCCATGGTTATCCCAGTAGTCTGGTGTGGCACAGACGTAGTTGCGCACTTCGCCAAGCCGCCGCGCAATCAGAGCAGAGTCCGCCTGTCCGCCAAAGCGTATGGCGACATCATATCCCTCCTCTACAATGCCGACCACATAGCGCGCAGTGAGGTCGAATTCGATTGTAGTGAGGGGGTTCTCGCGAAGGAATTTCGGCACCAGCTTGGTGATGCGCGTGTGGCCGAGAACGTTGGAGCAAGAGACCCGGATCAGTCCGCGCGTTTCCTTATGCAGGCCACGTGTGGAATCCTGCAACTCCGAAATGTCGTCCAGCAGGGTGCGAGCACGGGGCGCATAGTCGCGGCCTGCTTCCGTGAGGCTGAGGCGTCGGGTGGTGCGGTTGATGAGCCGGACACCGAGGTCGTCCTCCAGATCCTTGACCATCCGGCTGACAGCCGTCGTCGACATGTTGAGATCGCGCGCCGCCGCCGAAAGGCTACCCAGCAGGCAGACGCGATCGAATACGCGCATCGCCGTCAGAAGATTCATTTCGCTTTCCTTTCGGCCGGTGAGCTGTCGCATCGGCGCCGACTTACAGAAAACAGTGACGGTCGACCGAGCGACAAGCGCATTCCACCGACTTCGGACGCGAAATCAACAATGGGAGAAACGACATGACATCCAAGCCTCTTCACCCCGCGATTGGCGTGTTTGCGCAAAGCGCGAAAAACGGCACGCTGGCTCGTCGCGAGTTCCTGGCGCTCGCCAGCGCCTTCGGAGCCAGCACCGCCATCGCCTACGGCCTTATCGGCCTGCCAATTCCGGCTCTCGCCGAAGAGAAGGCCGACCCCGAGGCAAAGATGGGAGGCACGATCCGTGTCGCCATGCAGGTTATGGAACTGGAAGACCCGCGCAGTTTCAAAGTCTCGCAGATGGGCAATATCGCCATGCAGTTTCTCGAGCCGCTGGTTCGCTGGAAGCCGGATTTCACCTTCGAGCCGATGCTGCTTCAAAGCTGGGAGATCAATGCCGACGCGAGCGAATACGTGCTCAAGGTGCGGCCTGATGTAAAATGGTCGAACGGCGACGATTTCACAGCCGAGGACGTGGCCTTCAATATTTCGCGCTGGTGCGAGAAGGACGCCATCGGCAATTCGATGGCTGGCCGCATGACCGCGCTGATCGATCCCGAGACGAAGGTGGCACGTGCGGGCGCCGTCGAAATCCGCGATGACCATACCGTGGTCTTGAAACTGTCCCGGCCGGACATCACCATCATCCCGGCGATGACCGACTATCCGGCTCTGATCGTTCACCGCGCGTTCGACCCAGGCAAGGCCGCCCTCTCGGCCAACCCCGTCTGCACCGGTCCATTCGAACTCAAGAAGCTCGATGTCGGCGTTGCCGCCTCCGTTCGCAGGCGGCCTGAAGGCGCGTGGTGGGGCGGCGAGGTCTTCCTCGATGGCATCGACTGGATCGACTACGGCACCGATTCGGCTTCCACCATCTCCGCTTTCGAGTCCGGCGAAATCGATCTGAACGGCCAGACGCAGTCCTATGATGTCAGCATACTTGACGGGTTCGGCCTGAAGAAATCCGAGATTGTCACGGCAGCAACACTGGTCACGCGCTGCAACGTCAATGCCAAGCCCTATGACGACAAGCGTGTGCGTAATGCCATCCAACTCGCGGTCGACAACGCAGCGGTGTTGCAGCTGGGCGCGAACGGCATGGGCATGGTGGCGCAGAACGACCATGTCGGGCCGATGCACCCGGAACATGCCGACTTGCCGCCGATCAAGCACGACCCCGCCGGAGCGAAAGCACTGCTCAAGGAAGCCGGCCAGATCGACTTCGAGTTCGATCTGATCTCGGTCGAAGCCGATTATCGCAAAGAGAGCTCCGACGTCGTTGCCCAGCAAATGCGAGATGCCGGCTTCAAAGTTAAACGCACCGTCATTCCTGAATCGGCGTTCTGGAACGACTGGACGAAATATCCGTTCGCGACAACCAACTGGAACGCCCGTCCGCTGGGCATCCAGACCTATGCAATTGCCTACCAGAGCGGCGCCGCCTGGAATGAGACCGGCTTCGCCGACCCCGACTTCGATGCCAAGGTCCAGAAGGCCAATGCCATCGCCGACGCAGACCAGCGTCGTGCCCTGATGAAGGAATTGCAGATGATCCTGCAGGACTCGGGCATTATCATCCAACCCTACTGGCGAAAACTGTTCTGCCACATGAAACCCCACGTAATGGGCTATCAGATGCATCAAGCCTACGAGCAGGATTTCACTCGGGCCTGGCTTGCTGCCTGATTGAAGAAGGTAGCCGCGAACCAAGGCGGCGCGCTTCGGTGCGCCGCCCTTTCTTGTATCTGATCACAGCGCCGGTTGCCCTGAAAACAGTAACCCGGTGAGGTCGCTCGGACATTGAGGCGTCCGCAACGGGCATAGCGAACATATGCGACCGCACCGCCCTCGCAGGGACCGGTCCAAATCGGCCTCGCGCTGCGGACCGGCGAAAGCGCCGAGCATTTGAGGCTTGGAAGTCATAGGCTCTGCATTCGTCATCGGTAAGCTCCAGGTTCAAGACTGGAGCTTACTTTTGCCCGAACGGAGTGAAACCTGTTTTGAAAGGCAACGACTTTCCCGAAAACCGGGAAAATTTAGATGCCGCGAACTAAGAGGAACGCCGTTAAGTCAGGCCCTCGAATCCCACAAGCAGCGGTACTCAGGCCGCAATCATCTTGTCGTTGCTTCCGCAGCCCATTCCGACCGGTACCAGTCGACAAATTTCTTCAGCCCATCTTCGATCGAGACGCTCGGCTTGAAGCCGAAATCGCGCTCCAGCGCCGTCATGTCGGCATAGGTCCGCTCGACGTCGCTGCTCTGCATCGGCTCGCTTTGGCGGATCGCCTTTAGACCGAGCAGTTTTTCCAGAGTGTCGATGAAATCTCCCAGCCGCACCGGCCGGTTGTTGCCGACATTGTAAACCCTGCTGGGCGGAACCTCGTCCATGGGCGCCTTGTCGAGCACCGCAACAACCGCCCTCACAACATCATCTACATAAGTGAAATCCCGCCACATCTCGCCGTTATTGAACACCCGGATCGGCTTGCCCTCGAGCATCGCCTTGGTGAATATCCAATAGGCCATGTCTGGCCGGCCCCAGGGGCCATAGACGGTGAAAAATCGCAAGCCCGTCTGTGGAACGCCAAACAGATGGGCATAGGTGTGGCTCATCAACTCATCTGTTTTCTTGGTAGCAGCGTAAAGCGAGACGGGTCTGTCGACCTGATCGGTCTCGCTGAACGGAACCTTGCGGTTGCCGCCATAGACTGAGCTCGACGAAGCATAGACCAAATGCTCGAATCCAGGCTGTGCGCGACAGAATTCGAGGACTTCGAGGTGGCCCACGACATTGGAACGGACATAGAGCCTCGGATTGTCGAGTGAATGACGCACGCCCGCCTGCGCGGCGAGGTGGACAATCCTTACTATCCCTTGCCCACCCAAAGCGCCGGCAAGAGCGCCCTGTTCGGCAATGTCGATCTGGCGAAATGAAAAATCCTTGTGAGGCTGCAGGCGGGCGAGACGCCCCTTTTTAAGCGCAAGGTCGTAGTAGTCGTTCATGTTATCGACACCGACGACTGCTTCCCCCCTGTTCAAGAGGTGGTGGCAAACATGGCTGCCGATGAATCCCGCGGCACCGGTGACAAGTATAGGCAACAAGATTCTCCACGCGCATGCAGACACACGATCGCGAAATCGAGGTCGATTTCGGAAAGGATCATGCACAACATCGAAATACTACATCCGAATGAAGGGAGCCGATCCTATCGGTGCTATAGCCGAAAGTCGCGATAGGCGCTACCGACAAGCGTTGCCTTCGACGCGTCAGCTCGCCTCGCGCAGGGCCTCGGCAGCCTGCAAGTCGACCGACACGAGCTGGCTCACGCCCTGCTCGGCCATGGTCACCCCGAACAGCCGGTTCATGCGAGCCATGGTGATCGGGTTGTGTGTGATGATGACGAAGCGCGTCTCGGTAGTGGCGGCCATCTCGTCCATCAGATTGCAGAAACGCTCGACATTGTGATCATCGAGCGGCGCGTCGACCTCGTCGAGCACGCAGATCGGCGCGGGATTGGTCAGGAACACGGCGAAGATCAGCGACATCGCCGTCAAGGCCTGCTCGCCGCCGGAAAGCAGCGTCATGGTCTGCGGCTTCTTGCCGGGCGGGCGCGCAAGGATTTCGAGGCCGGCCTCGAGCGGATCGTCGGACTCGATCAGTTGCAGTTCCGCCGTACCGCCACCGAACAGATGCGAAAACAACCGCTGGAAATGGCCATTGACCACCTCGAAGGCAGCCAGCAGCCGTTCGCGGCCTTCGCGGTTCAGGCTCTGGATCGCCTGCCGCAGCTTGCGGATGGCCTCGATGATGTCGTCGCGTTCGGAAACGATGGTCTCCAGCCGATCGGACAGTTCCTTCTGTTCTTCCTCGGCGCGCAGATTGACGGCGCCCAGCCTTTCGCGCTCGATCTTCAGCCGGTCGAGCTGACGCTCGATCTCGGCCATTTCCGGCATCGGGCTGTCTGCCTCCAGGCCGGTGTGGCGAATGACTAGATGCGGCGGCGTGTTCAGCGTCTCCTGGATGCGCGCTTCGACTTCCAGCCGCCGCTCGTCGGCAGCGGTCAGCCGCTCTTCGGCACGGACGCGTGTTTCGCGCGCTTCGGCCAGCGACTGGATCGCAGCGGTCGCGGCCTTGTCCAGCTCGGACTGCCGGTTCTCCGCCTCCTGCAAGCGGTCGCCGGCTGCCTGCCGCAGGCTTTCGGCCTCGGCAAGCTGCGACAGCAAAGCGCGCCGTTTGGCATCGATCTCGTCGGGCGCGTCGGCCAGTCTCTCGCGCTCGGCCTCGGCCTCGGCCTTGCGTTCGCCGAGTGCAGCGATCTGCGTCGAGGCGTTTTCGGCACGCGCCACCCAATTGCGGCGTTCCGCGCCGATGGCCTCAAGGCGGCGCATTCGCGCTTCGGCTTCCCGCCTCAATCCTTCATGGACGGCGCGTGCATCGGCAAGGGTGGCGCGGTCGCGAGCGACGTTGGCGGCCGACTGTTCGAGCTGCAACTGCAGATCACCAAGATCGGGAGCGCTTTGCAGCAGCATCTCCGCCTCGACGAAAGCCGCCGCCGTCTCTTCATGGCTATCGACGATACGCGCGCGCGCCTCGTCAAGTGCTGCGCGTCGGCTCGACAGCTCGCCGCCGGCCTTCTCGGCCTCGGCCAGCGCATTGCGGGCAGCGTCCAGTCCATGCTGGGCATCGCGCCCAGCCTGACGGGCGTCGCGCTCGGCTTCGGTGGCCTTGGCAAGCGCCTGCTCGGCATGGACAAGAGCCTCTTCTGCCTGACGCAGGATACGGGTCGCATGGACCGCCTCGGCGTCGAGCTCGGCCAGCCGGTTTTTCTGCGCCAGCCGCTGTGCGGCCGCGGTCGGCGCGTCGGCGCTGGCGGTGAACCCGTCCCAACGCCAGAGCGCCCCTTCGCGGCTGACCAGCCGCTGCCCGGGAGCAAGCAGCGCCTGCAGCCGCTTTCCGTCGCCGGCCTCGACGATGCCGATCTGCGCCAATCGGCGAGCCAGTTGCGCCGGAGCGCGCACCACACTGGCAAGGCTCTTGATGCTTTCGGGCAGAGCGGCGTCGCCAGGCTTAACCTCGCTCTGGCCCCAATGCACCGGCGCGCTGCGGTCGAGCGGCACGTCGAGATCCTCGCCAAGGGCGGCGCCCAGCGCCGTCTCGTAGCCGCGTTCGACGCTGATCTGCTCAAGGACGGAGGGGAAGAGGTCGCCGCTCGCGGCATTCAGGATCTTGGCCAGAGTTCGGGCCTCGGTCTCGATCCGCGCCAGCTCGGCCTTTGCATCCTGAACCGGCGGGCGGGCGGCGCTTTCCGCCGCGCGCGCCTCGGCGACAGCCTGTTCGGTGGCAATCGCGGCGGCTTCGGCCTCATCGAGCAACCCCACGGCCTGCTCGACCAGAAGCCGCTTTTCGCCGGGATCGGGGAGGCCGGCGACCTTGGAGGCGATGTCGGACAATTCCCGGTCGACGTCGGCGAGCTGGCGGGCGAAACGGTCGCGGCGCTCAGCAGTGTCGCGCAGCGTTCGTTCGATCTGGTTGCGGGAGGCGGCGGCCTCGGCCCGTTCGGCGGTCAATGCGGCGAGCTTGGCCTCACTTGCGGCAAGCGTCGACGCCACCTGTTCGAATGCAGCGCGGGTGCTGGCCTCGCGCTCACCGGCACCGGCGTTTTCGGTATTGAGGGCGGCTTCTTCGGTGGCGAGGCGCTCGAGGATATCCGCATTGTCGCGGACCATCCGCTCCTCGCGGTCGATGTCGCCGTCGAGCTGCTGGAGCCGGCGGTCGAGTTCCACTTGGCGGGCGCGGATGCGGCCCGCTTCCTCCTCGATCTGCGTCTTGGCGATCGACAGGCGCTGGAAGGCGGCAGCAGCGGCAGCTTCCGCGTCGCGCAGATCGGGCAGCCGATGGGCGCCGATCCCTTGCTCCCTGGCGGCAGCCATCTGGGCGGCAGCGCGGTCACCAACCAGTCCCGTGGCAATTGCCAGCGCCGAGCGCGCCTCGGCTTCCTGGGTCTTGGCCAGTGTCCAGCGCAAATGCAGCAGCGTCGCTTCGGCCTTGCGGATATCAGCCGACAGGTTCTTGAACCGCGACGCCTGGCGTGCCTGGCGCTTCAGGCTTTCGATCTGGCCTTCCAGTTCGCCGACGACGTCGTCCAGCCGCTCCAGATTCTGCTCGGCCGCCTTGAGGCGCAGTTCGGCTTCATGGCGGCGCGTATGCAGGCCGGAAATGCCGGCCGCTTCTTCGAGAAGCGCGCGACGCGCCTGCGGCTTGGCCTGGATCAGCTCGCCAATGCGGCCCTGGCCGACCATCGAGGGCGAGCGAGCGCCGGTCGACTGGTCGGCAAACAGCAGCTGCACGTCCTTGGCGCGGGCTTCCTTGCCGTTGATGCGGTAGAGCGAACCCGCTTCGCGCTCGATGCGGCGCGAAACCTGCAACTCGTCCGCGTCGTTGAAGGCCGACGGCGCAGTGCGGTCGCTGTTGTCGAGGAAAAGCGTGACTTCGGCGGTGTTACGGGCCGGACGCGTTCCCGAACCGGAAAAGATGACGTCGTCCATGCCGGACGCACGCATGTTCTTGTACGAGCTTTCGCCCATCACCCAGCGCAAAGCCTCGACAAGGTTCGACTTGCCGCAGCCATTCGGTCCGACGATGCCGGTCAGGCCGCGTTCGATGACAAACTCACCGGGTTCGACGAAGGACTTGAAACCGAGCAGGCGAAGGCGCGAGAACTTCATTCGCGCCGCCCCATAGCCAAATTCCGCAAAACTGTTCCGCGGTCTCGCGAAGAGAATCCGCGGCACAGCAAAAAGTCGCGCACGCCGAAGCGCAGCCGCTTCGGCGCTGCCGAAACGTCAGAGCAGAGGGTCGATGATGGCCGATATTTCCTCAATCGACAGCGCCCCCTTGTAGGTCTTCCCGTTGATAAAGAAGGTCGGCGTCGAGTCGACCTTGAATTCATCGGCGCCGCGCTTCTGGACCGACCTCACATCTTCCAGAAGTTTCTGGTCCGTCAAGCAGGCCTCGAAGGACTCCTGTGTAAAACCGGCCATCTTGGAGATTTGCAGCAGAGCGTCCTTGGTATTGGCAACGCCTGCCCAGTTCGCCTGCTGCCTGAACAGAACGTCCACCATCGGAAAATAATTGTCCTTGGAGCAGCGCGCCAGCATGAAGCCGGCTTCGGCGCTGGGGTCGAACGGAAATTCGCGCAGGATAAGGCGGGCCTTACCGGTGTCGATATATTTTGTCTTCAGCTCCGGGAGCGTGGTTTCGTGGAAATGCGCGCAGTGCGGGCAGGTCATCGAGGCATATTCGACGATGGTGACCTTGGCATCGTCCTTGCCCAGTTGCTCGTCGGGCAATGCGCCGGGCTTCAGCAGGGCCGCCATGTCCACCGTGCCCTGGGCCTCGGGCGCCTTGACCGCGGCCGGCTTCGCCGGATCGGCCGGCTTCATCGCGTCGGCAGGAGCCGCAGGCGTCGCATCCTGCGCCACAGCTTTCTCGCCCGAATCGCTGCAAGCGGCGAGTAGAGCCACCGCCGGAATGGCGGCAAGCGATGACAGCAGGTTTCTACGGGACAAACGACGGGGCATACGAATCACCTGACAATGGTTGGATTTTGCAATGCAAAGGCTAGAAAAGGCGAGAGTTGGCGCGAATTAAGGCATAGCCATCCCCATTCCAATGGCCAAATCTTGGATACGCGATCACGAAACCGCGAGATTATACTTTCTTTTGACCGAGAATGGTGGCGCCCAGCCGCTCCAGCGAAGCGCGAACGCCGTCATCCTCGATCATTCCGACGGCGCCGGACAACGTCGCCTTCTCGGCCGCGGTTAGCGGCCGCAAGCTTGGTTTAGGCCGCCCTTGGTCCGTCGTCACCGGCTTTTGCACGATTCTGATGCGGCCGATAGCGTTGAAGCCGAGGAAGGCGTTGACCCTGTTGATGATCTCACCGGTCTCGTGCTGCAAATGGAGCGCGGCCATGCCTTCGCAGGCAATGACCAGCACCGCCGGCTCGAACGGATCGTCTTCATGCATGCGGCGCGGCCACTGGATCTTTTCAGGGCGCGAGCGGCTGGCGAGCCGCGGTCCGGCGATCTCTTCCCATGACTGGACGAGCCCGATCGACATGCCGGCCCGCTTGCGCAACACCGGATCGAGGATCTCGGTTGCGAGATCGCTCACCGGAACGGGATTGCCGAAGGGCTTTTTCCCTGCCATGTGCGTTCTCCAGTCACGACCATCACCACATATCGGTTAGGCCAGTCCTCGATCAATGGCACTGCACGACCAGACCCGCAAGACCGCATCCGGAGATACCAGCAAAGCTGGATCCGGAGACAGCGGCAGAGCCGCGTCTGGAGATACCAGCAAAGCTGGATCCGAAGATAGCGGCGAGATCGCGTCCCGCCTGCTCGGCTGGTACGATGCGCATCATCGAGATTTGCCGTGGCGCATTGCGCCGCGCGAGCTAGCACGCGGCATACGGCCAGATCCCTACCGCGTCTGGCTATCCGAAGTCATGCTGCAGCAGACCACGGTCGAAGCGGTAAAATCCTATTTCCGGGCCTTTGTCCAGAAATGGCCTGATGTCGATGCACTGGCCGCTTCACCGACCGAGGATGTCATGAAGGCATGGGCCGGGCTCGGCTATTATTCCCGCGCGCGCAATCTCAAGGCCTGCGCCGATCTCGTCGCACGGCAAGGCGGCAGGTTTCCAGATACGCAAGCTGGCTTGAGAGAGCTGCCTGGCATCGGCGCCTACACGGCAGCGGCGATCGCGGCGATCGCCTTCGACCAACCAGCCGCGGTCGTTGATGGCAATGTCGAGCGGGTCGTTTCGCGGCTGTTCTCGATTGCCACGCCGCTGAGCGAAGCCAAGGGCGACATACGCGCCTATGTCGAGCGCATGGTTCCTGCGACCCGACCGGGCGATTTCGCCCAGGCGATGATGGATCTGGGCGCGACGATCTGCACGCCGCGCCGGCCGCGCTGTATGCTGTGCCCGCTGCGCGAGGATTGCAGCGCCACTGTTTCCGGCGATCCCGAACGCTTCCCTGTGCGCCTGCCGAAGGGCGAGAAACCATTGCGGCGTGGGGCTGCCTTCGTTGCCGTACGCGATGACGGCGCCATCCTTTTGCGCAAACGCGCGGATAAAGGCCTGCTTGGCGGCATGACCGAGGTGCCGACGACCGACTGGACCGCACGGGTCGACGGCGCCACCACGGACGCGGCGGCACCCTTCCCTGGCAACTGGCGGCCAGCCGGGCGGATCGGCCATGTCTTCACCCATTTCGCGCTCGAACTCGAGGTCTTCAAAACGGTGACCGATGGCGCCGCCCCAGACGGGCATTTCTGGTCGCTGGTCCATGAAATTTCCGGGGAAGCGCTGCCCAGTGTCATGAAAAAGGTAATCGAAGCGGCGATACCGGGCGCGACGAAGAAGCCGCGCCCGCATTGAATCGCCTCACATTTGAATCGCATTGAACGAGGACAAGAATGACCGAGATCCGCCACATCGTTTTCGACATCGGCAGAGTGCTGATCCACTACGACCCGAACCTTCCGTTCAGCCGTATCATTCCGGATGCCGAGGAGAGAAAGTGGTTCTTCGACAATGTCTGCACGCATGACTGGAACATCGAGCAGGATCGCGGGCGGACATGGGAAGAAGCCGAGGCCCTGCTGATCGCCGAGCATCCGGACCATGCCGAAAACATCCGCAATTTCCGCCGCCACTGGCACGAGATGGTGCCTCATGCCTATGAGGACAGCGTCGCCATTATGGTCGGTCTGATCGAAAGCGGCCACGATGTCACCATGCTGACCAACTTTGCCTCCGATACGCTGGCCGAAGCCCGGCAGCGTTTCGACTTTCTCAACCGTCCGCGCGGGGTGACCATTTCGGGCGAGATCGGCCTGATCAAGCCGGATCGCGGCATCTACGATCATCACGTCGCCGCGTTCGGCCTCGAGCCCGCGGCGACGCTGTTTATCGACGACAGCCCGAAGAATGTCGAAGGCGCCAAGGCGGCTGGCTGGCAGTCGGTGCTGTTCACCGACGCCAAGACGCTCGAGGCAGACCTCAAAGGGCTGGGGATCAGAGTGTGATTTGAATCACTTCGACAGGCCGATGATAACCCGCTTTAAGGTGGCAGATTACAATAGGATCCGTTGTCAGGCCCAGGGCAATCGGGGTGACTTAACAGGTGACAGAGCACGCAAGGGCTGAGTCTGTGTTTGTCCTCTGAATCGAAAGCGGGCAAGCCGATGGACAAGACGGCGTGTAATGGTGGTGCGGTCGTCCGTTTTTGGCCATGCCAAGCTCGATCTGCTGCGTCGGCAACTAGGGGGAGTTTGCCCGAGGTATCGAAGATGTCCACTCTTTCGTCGTGACGGCTTGTTGGTCAGGAGCAGAATGTGTATATTTAGTCCAATTTATACACATCGAGTATAGCCATGCGAACCAACATCGAACTTGACGACAAACTGATCACGGAGGCCATGGCCGCCTCCGGTCTCAAGACGAAGAAAGCGACGATCGAGGCGGCTTTGCGCACTCTGATACGCCGGCACCGGCAAGATATGGCTATCGCCGCACTTGCTGGCGCCGGCTGGGACGGCGATCTTGATACCATGCGGGAAGGTCGTTCGCCCGATCAGCGTCGATGATCGTTGTCGACAGTTCCGTCTGGATCGCCCATCTCCGCAATACGGACAGCGTCTCGGTAGGTAAGCTCAGGCATCTCGACGACACTCAGGAGATTCTGGTCGGAGACTTGATCCTGCTGGAGGTGTTACAAGGCGCGCGCAACGAACGGCATGCCCAACTGATTGAGCGGAACCTTCGACAGTTCGCTATTGTGCCGATGCTGGATCCGGTGACGGCAGTCGAAGCTGCCCGAAACTACCGCATGCTCCGGCAGCGGGGCATCACCATCCGCAAGACAATCGATATGATCATCGGCACATTCTGCATCCAAGGCGGACACGCGCTGCTGCATGATGACCGAGACTTCGATCCGATGGTTCAACACCTCGGTCTGCAACTCGCTTGACGACGGTCCGACGACGGGGGACGCTTCGCGGCACCTCTCGGTCAAGAAAGCGCAATCCTGCTTCCTTCGGAAACCATGTGCAACGAAATCGCCATAGCGGTTATTGTCAGGCCCCTGCCCGCTCCATGCCGAGACGAGCGATGCGGCGAAGCTCGTCGATCGGAGTCAGGCCGCCGCTGCGCTCATAGTGCCAGAAGGTCCAGCCGTTGCAGGCGTCCAGTCCCTGCACTTCAGCGCCGATCTTGTGGATCGATCCGGCGCTGTCGCCGATCGCCACCGTGCCGTCGGCGCGCACCCTGGCCGCCCAGCGCTTCTTGGCGTCATAGAGCGTGGCGCCCGGCAGCATCAACCCGGTGTCGATGAGGCTGACGAAGGCAACGCGCGGCTCGGCGCGCTTGCCGGTAAGCACAGTAAGATCAGCGCGGTCCAGCGGCCGGACTGCATCGATGCGCTCATTGGCCGCGTCGATATAGGTCTGCTCGCGCTCGATGCCGACGAAATGGCGACCAAGACGCTTGGCCACCGCGCCGGTGGTGCCGGAGCCGAAGAAGGGATCGAGCACGATATCGCCGGGCTTCGTCGAAGCCATCATGATGCGGGCGAGCAGCGCTTCGGGCTTTTGGGTCGGATGCAGCTTGTCGCCATTTTCGTTTTTCAGGCGCTCGGCTCCGGTGCAGATCGGAAACAGCCAGTCGGAACGCATCTGGATGTCGTCGTTCGACGCCTTCAGCGCTTCGTAGTTGAAGGTGTAGCCCTTGCCCTTCTGGTCGCGCGAGGCCCAGATCATCGTTTCATGGGCGTTCTGGAAACGGCGGCCGCGGAAATTCGGCATTGGATTGGTCTTGCGCCAGACGACGTCGTTCAGGATCCAGAACCCCAGATCCTGCATCTTCGCACCGACCCTGAAAATGTTGTGGTAGGAGCCGATGACCCAGATGGTGCCGTTGGGTTTCAGCACGCGGCGCGCCGCCAGCAGCCAGGCTCGGGTGAAGGCGTCGTAGACTTCAAAACTCGCGAATTGGTCCCAGTCGTCGTCGACGGCATCGACCTTGGACTGGTCGGGCCGGTGCAGATCGCCGTCGAGCTGCAGATTGTAGGGCGGATCGGCAAAGATCACGTCGATGGATTTTTCCGGCAGTCGCTCGAGCGCAGCGACGCAATCGCCCTTCAGGATCGTATCCAGCCATTCGGATTGCTGGGGAGCATGGGAAAGGTCGTCGAGAAGACGCACGGCAGACATTGTGACACCCAAAGCACGCGTTACTGTTTACTCCCCGTTATGGTTACCGATCAGCGTAAATATTCGGTGAAGGCTGAGGGTCCGAACCCCCAGTAATTTGCGAAGGCCGGCCTGTTGGTGTATGCCGCGCCGCCCGAGCGTCTCAGCCTCATCCCTCCCGCTTTCCGGATCGCCAATGCCCCAGCCAGACCTTGTCATCTTCGATTGCGACGGCGTGCTCGTCGATTCCGAAATCATCGCCGCGCGCATCGAAGCCGAGCTTTTGACGTCGGCCGGGTACGAGATATCGGCCGAGGAGATTTCCGAGACCTATGCCGGGCTGACCTTCAAGGACATCATGATGCGGGTCGAGGAGAAATCCCGCATCCCGTTCCAGGCCTCGCTGATCGACCGTGCCGAAGACCTGGTCGACCGCAGGCTACGCAGCGACGTGCGCGCCGTCGACGGGGTGCACGAGGCGGTCGCTGCGGTGACCGCGCCACGCTGCATCTGCTCGAATTCGCGCTCCGAGCGGATAGAGTTCATGCTGGAGAAGGTGCATCTCCTGCCGTTTTTCACTGGCCGGATTTTTTCCTCGCTGGAAACGCCTAGCGGAAAGTCCAAGCCGGCCCCAGACGTGTTTCTCTTTGCCGCGGAAAAGCTCAAGGCGGACCCAGCGAACACCTTCGTCATCGAAGATTCCGTGCATGGCGTGACCGGCGCCAGGACAGCTGGCATGCGTGTGATCGGCTTTACCGGAGCAGCGCACAGCTATCCCGGGCATGCCGACGCGCTGACCGAGGCTGGCGCCGAAACGGTCATCCGTCGCTGGGCGGAACTGAAAAGCGTGATCGCCGCCCTGTCGGAATGGTCGGATGCGTGATGCATACGCTTCAGGCCGGAGATGGCTTCACGCCGCCGCTATTCGGCCGCGGCAACCTTCTTCCTGTCGGTCGTCTTCTTCGCCGGGCCTTCGTCATAGCCGGCGAACGCCTGATAGTCCTGCGCAGTGGGCTCGGGAACGACGACGTTCGAATCGGTGAAGACGAACTGGGTTGCACTCGAGGGATTGGTAACCTGGACCTGATGTTGGTGAAGCTGCGAGTAAAGGACCTCGGTGCCATGCATCACGGCGACACGGATCGGCATTTTAATCGTGCCCGGGCTGAACATCGGTCCCGGAACGACCTTGCCGGCGACTGCGATCTTCATCGTCAAAGAGCCGTTGGCGCGGCTGCAGTCGCGGGTCACGTCGGTGATCGAGGCCTGATAGATGATCTTCGCGGAATCGTCCCGCTGCTCGCTGCCCGCGTCGAGCGCGGCAGCTTCGGCATCCTGAGCGGCGGCTTTTTTCTTGGGCTTCTGACTGCCCTTGGCATAGGTGTTGAAGAAAGCGGTGCCGTCGCGCAGCGTCACTTTCGGACAATAGGCCTGCAATTGGCTGGCAAGAACCTTGGGGTCCGGAGGTGGTGGCGGTGTCGTGTCCTTCTTTCCGAAGCCGAGCATGCCATTGCCGCCTGATTGGCAGCCGGCGGCGGTAAGCATAAAGCCGGTGAGCGCCAGACCCGCGACAAGACGAACGTTGAATGAATGAAACGCCATGAACTGCACTTCCCTCTCGCAAAGCGGGTGACGTATATCAACCGCGCGGCAAAAATGCGACTGAGCAAGTAGCGAAATTAACCACTTTGCCGCGGATGAAGCCGCCCGGCAGCAATGGAAATGTGACGATGCGATATGTGAGTACCCGCGGTGAAGCGCCCGTGCTTGGATTTTCCGACGCGGTGCTGACAGGTCTGGCACGTGATGGCGGCCTTTATGTGCCTGACACGTGGCCGCAGTTTTCGACGGCAGAGATCCGCGCCATGCGCGGCCTTGCCTATCCTGACCTAGCCATCCGCGTGCTGTCGCCGTTTCTCGGCGGTGAGATCGCGATGCCGGTGTTCGAGCGCCTGGTGCGCGAAGCCTATGCGACCTTCCGTCACGAGGCGGTCTGCCCGCTGGTGCAGACCGGCTCGAACATCTTCGTTCTGGAACTCTTCCATGGGCCGACACTTGCCTTCAAGGACGTCGCAATGCAGCTTCTCGCCCGGCTGATGGACCATGTGCTTGCCGAACGCGACCAGCGCGCCACCATTGTCGGCGCCACATCAGGCGATACTGGCGGGGCTGCCATCGACGCTTTCGCCGGGCGCAATCGCACCGACATCTTCGTCCTGTTCCCGCATGGCAAGGTCTCGCCGGTGCAGCAGCGGCAGATGACGACATCCACCGCCGCAAACGTCCATGCACTGGCGGTCGAAGGCAATTTCGACGATTGCCAAAGCTTGGTGAAGGACATGTTCAACGATCACGGTTTTCGCGACCGAGTGTCGCTGTCCGGCGTCAATTCGATCAATTGGGCCCGCATCATGGCCCAGATCGTCTATTATTTCTCATCGGCGCTGTCGCTCGGCGCGCCCGACCGGCCGGTTTCCTTCACGGTGCCGACCGGCAATTTCGGCGACATATTCGCCGGTTACGCCGCCAAGAAGATGGGCCTGCCGATCGAGCGTCTAATCATCGCGACCAATGACAACGACATTCTGGCGCGCACGCTGTCGAGCGGCGAGTACCGCACGAAAGGGGTCTTTTCGACCACCTCGCCGTCGATGGACATCCAGGTCTCTTCGAATTTCGAGCGCTTGCTGTTCGAGGCGGCCGGCCGCGACGCCTCGACCGTGCGGCGCTACATGAGCGGCCTCAAGCAATCCGGCGCCTTTACCATCGAAGCGGGCGAGATCGCCAGGATCCGTTCCGAATTCGATGCCGGCCGCTCGACGATGGACGAAGTCGCCGCCACGATCCGCTCGACACGCGCAGCCAGCGGCTATCTGCTCGACCCGCACACGGCTGCGGCCATGCACGTTGCAGCTGCCAAGGCTACCAATGCAGTGCCCATGGTGGTGCTGGGCACCGCCCATCCGGCGAAGTTTCCGGCCGCCGTCGAAGCCGCCAGTGGCGTCTCGCCTGCCCTGCCCGAATGGCTAGGCGGGTTGATGACGTCAGAGGAAAAACACACGGTACTTCCATCCGACCTGAAAATGGTGGAAGATTATGTTAGCCGCCACACGCGGGCGGCAAGTTAGGGAGTATTTGCTATATGGGTGTTGAGGTAAGCCGTCTGTCGAACGGCCTGACAGTCGCCACCGAAACCCTTCCAAGCCTCGAATCCGTCGCTCTTGGTGCCTGGGTCAAATCAGGCGCCCGCAACGAGCGTATCGAAGAGCACGGAATGGCCCACCTGCTTGAACATATGGCGTTCAAGGGAACCAGAAGGCGCAGCGCCTTCGAGATTGCCTCGGAAATCGAGGATGTCGGTGGCGAGATCAATGCCGCCACCAGTGTCGAGACCACCTCCTACTATGCCAGGGTGCTGAGCGACGACGTGCCCCTGGCCGTCGATATCCTCTCCGACATCCTGCAGGAATCCGAGTTCGACCCGCAAGAGCTGGAGCGCGAGCAGCATGTGATCTTGCAGGAGATCGGCGCCGCGCACGACACGCCCGACGATATCGTCTTCGACCGCTTCACCGAGACGGCTTTCCGCCACCAGACGATCGGACGCTCTATCCTCGGCACGCCCGAGACCGTCAAATCGTTCACCTCGAAGCAACTGCACAAATTCATCGAACGGCAATATGGCGCCGAGCGCATGGTGGTCGTCGCCGCAGGCGACATCAAGCACGACAATTTCGTGCGCGAGGTCGAGAAACATCTCGGCGGTTTCCGCAGCAAGTCCGACAACACGATGCCGCAATATGCACAATATGTCGGCGGCGATTTCCGCGAGGACCGCGACCTGATGGACGCGCAGATCGTGCTGGGGTTCGAGGGCCGCGCCTATCATGTGCGCGACTTCTACGCCTCGCAGGTCCTTTCGATGATCCTTGGCGGCGGCATGTCGTCGCGCCTTTTCCAGGAGATCCGCGAAAAGCGCGGCCTGTGCTATTCGGTCTATGCCTTCCACTGGGGTTTTTCCGACACCGGCATATTCGGCGTCCATGCCGCGACCGGACAGAGCGACATCGCCGAATTGGTGCCGGTGGTCATCGACGAGTTGCAGAAGGCCGGCGAAAACATACTGCAGGAAGAACTCGACCGGGCGCGCGCCCAGTACCGCGCAGGCCTGATCATGTCCGCCGAAAGCCCGGCCAGCCGCGCTTCGCAGATCGCCCGGCAAATGCTTCTGTTCGGCCGGCCGATCGCCAAGGAAGAGCTGATGGAACGGCTGGCGGCGCTGACGGTCGAGCGGCTGACGGACCTGTCGTCACGACTGTTTTCGACCAAGCCGACGCTGACTGCCGTCGGACCAGTGGGCACACTCGCTCCCTATGAGGCGATCCTCGACTCGCTTTCGGGCACCCAGACCACGGCCCGAAAGCTCGCCGGCTAAGCCCATCAAAGCGCCATGTTCGCGCTCCCTTTCTTTCGGCGCGACCTGCCGGCACTGAAGGGCGACCGGGTCACGCTGCGCGTGCCGCTGACCAACGACTACCGCGAATGGTCGGTGCTGCGCGGAGAGAGCCGTGCCTTCCTGGAGCCGTGGGAGCCGCGGTGGAACCCCGACGAACTCGACCGCACGGCCTGGCGCCATCGCCTCAGCCGCTACCGCGAAGATTACGCGCAGGGAACGGCCATAGCCTTCTTCATCTTCGAAAAGAACAGCGGCAAGCTTGTCGGCGGAATCACCCTCGGCAATATTCGCCACGGCGTCGCGCAAAGCGGCCACATCGGCTACTGGATCGGCGAGCGCTACAGCGGCCGTGGTCTGATGACCGACGCGGTCAAGTTGGTGACGCGCTTCGCCTTCGATACGCTGAGGTTGCACCGGATCGAAGCTGCCTGTATTCCCGACAACGCCCGGTCGATCCGCGTGCTTGAAAAAGCCGGATTCCGGCGCGAAGGACTTCTGCGATCCTATCTCAGGATCAACGGCATGTGGCAGGACCATTACCTCTACGCCCGGATCGAGGACGATCCGCCGGGCGCGGGAACGAAGGACTGATTTTTGACGAATTTCCTGCGAATCGGGTCGCTGTTCGCCTTTATCCTGACGGCAATCGTCACGCTCTGCGCGGCGTCCTCGGCCTTCGCCGTCGAACCGATCAAGATCGCTCGCGACGACGTGGCGCTCGACCTTTCGGGCGCCGTCGAAATCTATCGCAATCAGGGCGAGAATTTCCAGGTATCGACCGCGCCGGGACCGGATGGCATCGTGCGGCGCATCGAGGTCGAGGCCAATGATGCGCGCTCGACCGGCGACTGGGCGGTGTTCGCGCTTGCCAACACCACCGACCAGCAGCTCGACAGGCTGATCGTCGCACCGCATTTCCGGCTGGTGAATTCCGGCATCTTCTGGCCGGATCTCGGCTCGACCCGCATTGCCGCGATAACGCCCAGCGAGGGCTTCGCGCTTGACCGCCAGACCAGCCCCGACGCCGACGTGTTCCGGGTGACGCTGAATCCCGGAACTGTGATCACCTTCATTGCCGAACTTGCCTCGCCCAAACTGCCGCAGGTCTATCTGTGGGATCCGGAATCCTACAAGGACTCGGTCAATTCCTACACGCTGTTTCGCGGCATCGTCATCGGCATCGCGGGCCTTCTGGCGCTATTCCTGACCATCCTTTTCGTCGTCAAGGGAACCTCGATGTTCCCGGCAACAGCAGCACTCGCCTGGGCGGTGCTCGCCTATATCTGCATCGATTTCGGCTTTCTCAACAAGGTCCTGGAAATATCGCCCGGCAACGAGCAAATGTGGCGAGCCGGAACGGAGGTGGCGCTTGCGGCGACCTTTGTGGTGTTCCTGTTCGCCTATCTCAACCTCAACCGATGGCACGGCCATTTCAGCTACGGTGCGCTGGTCTGGATCCTGGGGCTGGTGCTGATCGCAGGCGTCGCAATCGTCGATCCGGCGGTCGCCGCCGGCATCGCCAGGCTGTCCTTCGCCGCCACCGCCCTGACCGGCCTCGGCCTTATCATCTTCCTCGGTATACGCGGCTACGACCGTGCCATCATGCTGGTGCCCAGTTGGGTCATGGTCCTGCTGTGGCTATGCGGGTCGTGGATGGCGATCACCGGCATGCTGGACAACGACATCGCCCAGCCGGCGCTGGGCGGCGGGCTGATCCTCATCATCCTGCTGATCGGCTTCACCGTCATGCAGCACGCCTTTGCCGGCGGCGCTCTGCATCAGGGCCTGTTCTCCGATCTCGAACGGCAGGCGCTGGCCGTGGCCGGATCGGGCGACACGGTTTGGGACTGGGACGTGATGCGCGACCGCGTCGTCACCAGACCGGATGTCAGTATCCAGCTTGGCCTTGCGCCCGACAGCCTGGGCGGGGCCGCTCGCAATTGGCTGCCGGTGCTGCATGCCGACGATCGCGACACGTTCCGCACCACGCTTGACGTGGTGCTCGAACACCGGCGCGGCCGAGTGTCGCAGAATTTCCGCCTGCGCGGCGCCGACGGGCACTATCACTGGTTTTTGCTGCGCGCCCGGCCGGTGATCGGATCGGACGGCGAGGTCATCCGCTGCGTCGGCACCATGGTCGACGTGACGGAGCAGAAGAAGTCGGAAGAGAGGCTGCTGCACGATGCCGTGCACGACAATCTGACCGGCCTGCCGAACCGGGAATTGCTGATGAACCGGCTGGAGGCGATCATTTCGATCGCGCGCACGGAAGAGAAGGTACGCCCGACCGTTTTCGTCATCGATATCGACCGTTTCAAGCAGGTCAATGACGGGCTCGGCATCTCGGCCGGCGATACGATCCTGCTGACCATTGCACGCCGGCTGCACCGGCTGCTCAAGCCGAAGGATTCGCTGTCGCGCTTTGCCGGCGACCAGTTTGCGCTGATGCTGCTTTCCGAACAGGATCCGGCCCGCATCGCGGCGGTCGCCGACGCCATCAAGCATGCGATCAACAATCCGATCACCTTTGCCAAACGCGAGATCGTGCTGACCGCCTCGATCGGGCTGGTCACCTGGACCTCGGCGCAGAGTTCGGCCGAGGACATGGTCAAGGACGCCGAGCTTGCCATGCACCAGGCCAAGCGTTTCGGCGGCGACAGGATCGAGCCATTCCGCCCCGCCTTCCGCACCGTCGGCACTGACCGGCTGCAGTTCGAGTCCGACCTGCGCCGCGCCATCGAACGGCGCGAATTCACACTCGCCTACCAGCCGATCGTGCGGCTGGAAGATGGCAGTGTTGCCGGTTTCGAGGCGCTTTTGCGCTGGGACCATCCGCGCCGCGGCATGATCCCGCCGGGCGATTTCATCCCGGTCGCCGAGAGCTGCGGCCTGATCGTGCAGCTTGGCTTGTTCGCCATGCAACAGGCCGCTGAAGATCTGGCGGGTTGGCAAAAGCAGATCGGCGACGTGCCGCTGTCGGTTTCGGTCAACCTGTCCAGCCGTCAGCTCATCCGCCGCGATCTGGTCAGCGATGTCCGCTCGGTGATCGCGCGGGCCAATCTGAAGCCGCGCTGTTTTCGGCTTGAGCTCACCGAATCGCTGGTGATGGACAATCCCGAGCAGACAGCGCATGTGCTGAACAAGCTGAAGAAACTGGGCATCGGCCTGTCGCTGGACGATTTCGGCACCGGCTATTCATCCTTGGCCTATCTGACGCGCTTCCCTTTCGACACGATCAAGATCGACAAGAGCTTTGTCGACGATGCGACACCGAAGCGCGCGGTGCTGCTCAAATCCATGGTCAACATGGCGCATGAGCTCGGCCTTTCGGTCGTGGCCGAGGGCATTTCGGACGAAAGCGATGCGCTCGAGTTGCGCCAGATGGGCTGCGAATATGTGCAGAGCTTCATGTTCGGCGCGCCGATGCCCGGCGATCAGGTGCTGAAGACACTGAAGGAACAGTATCCGCTGACTCAGGCTTGATTTTGTGCATGTCGTTGTCCCTAAACCGCTGCGCATACCTCCGAAGAACACCGGACCCGGATGGTCATCACGAGCCCGGTCGGCTGGCCTTATGGGGTAAGATCGAGCGCTGGTACGATCCTGTGATAGGGCAGCCCCGCATCGTCGTTTAGACGCTTCACGTCGATGTCGGAGGCAGCGTCAAACAGGCACATGCAGCGGCCGTCCTCCGGAGCGAAGGTCGAGCGCAGATAGCTGATGTCGGTGCCGTTGGAGGTCATCTCGGCGGCTTTGCTGATCGCCGCCTTCTGCGCACCTCCCAAAGCTTCCATGCTGATGCCCTTGAGGTCGCGTTCCACCATGTAGACAGTCATTTCCAGATCTCCTCCTGTGAACAGTGATCGCAGGAGTTGAATTCAGCGGTGGGCGAAAGAGAACGACATTTTTTCTATCGATTGATAGCCGACAGTTATCGATGAAAGGGTTACGATGTCGGTTCGTGGAACCGCCTCGGGAGGGCTCGCCATGGAGATGTTTCAGGTCCGCTACGTGCTTGCCGCCGCGAAGATGCTGAACTTCACCAAGGCCGCCACCGATTGCAATGTGTCTCAGCCGGCGCTCACCAAAGCGGTCAAGACGCTCGAGGATGAGCTTGGCGCGCCCTTGTTCCACCGCGAGGGAAAGCGCGTCCTCCTGAGTGAGTTCGGGCGCTCCATTCTGCCGCATCTTCAGCAGATCATGCAGGAGGCCCACGCAACCAGAACGCTTGCCGACAATTTCAGGCTGCTCAACCAGGTGCCGATCCGCCTCGGCGTCATGTCGACCATCGGCCATGTGAAACTCGCCCGGTTCCTCGCAAAGTTTCAGCGCGACTATCATGGCGTCGAGCTTGAAGTCAGCGAGGCGAGCGTTCAGGAACTGAAAAACAGGCTTGAGCAAGGCGATCTCGATCTTGCCGTTCTCAATCCGCTGGAGGGATTGGGAACGGCGTTCCGCGTCCATGATCTCTACAGTGAGCGTTACGTCGTCGTATTCGCGCCGGATCACCGGCTTGCGAGCCTCAATGCAATCAAGTTGGTCGATCTCTCTCAAGAACCCTATGTCGATCGTCTGTCCTGCGAAATGCGGGACCTGGTAATGGGCGTGTGCCGGGAAAGAAACGTCAGCCTTTATGCCCGCTTTCGTTCCGAGCGCGAGGATTGGATCCAATCAATGGTGCTGGCGCGGATCGGCTTCGCCTTCATGCCTGAATATTCGGTGACATCGCCTGAACTTTTGCAGCGTCCGCTGATCGAACCCGCGGTGGCACGCACGGTGTCCCTGGCTAGCGTTCCGGGCCGGCCCTATAGCCCGGCGACGGCGGCAATGGTCCGAGCTGCCCAGACGTTCGATTGGCCAGGCTAGGCGTTTATTGCTGAGGCTCGAGAAGGCGATGGACGAAAGGGATCTTTACCTCCCACATTTCCTTGGCACGAACGGGGCAGCAACGCTCCTGTCGAATGCCGATGAGAAGCCAGATGCCAAAGCCAGCAAACTCTTCCCCAAGGCGGCACGCTTCAATACCGCGATATTCAAGGCCGAGGGAAAACAGCTCACCGTCGGCCAGTTTCACCAGCGCCTGCGCTCCTTCTTGGAAGCCCGCATCGGCAAACACAGCGATGTCGAGACCCGCGTGAAAGAGGCTGCCCTGTCGTCCTGGACAGCCGACATCGAAAATCTCGTCTACGATCTGGGCAAACGGCTGGCGCTGGCAATGCGGCGGTAACCAGCCAGGTATCGGATTTTCACCTCTAGGCGTGACCAGCCGCCAGGCTGAGATGCGCGAGGTCGATACCGATCGAAGCGAGAATCCGGTCGTATTTGCGCTCTATGTCGGTATCAAACAGGAGCTCCGCAGTTGCCGGGCAGGTCAGCCAGCCGTTCTCGGCGATTTCGCTTTCCAGCTGGCCCGCGCCCCAGCCCGAATAGCCAAGCGCCATCAGCGCGTGCCGGGGGCCGCGGCCCGACGAAATGGCGCGCAATATGTCTACGGTCGCGGTCAGGCAGATGTCATCGGAGACGGTCAGCGACGATTCCACCCGATAGTCGCCAGAATGCAGGACGAAGCCCCGGCTGCGGTCCACCGGTCCGCCGTTGCGCACGACGAAATCGCGGGCCTGCGCGGGCAAGCGGATCGCTTCCTGTTCGTTCATGATGCCGAGTTGCACGAGAAGATCGGGAAACAGCATCTGCTGCGTCTGGTTGATGATCAGGCCCATCGCGCCTTCGTCGCTGTGCGCGCAAATGTAGATGACGGAGCGCGTGAAGCGGTCGTCCTTCATGCCAGGCATGGCAATCAGGAACTGATCGTCGAGAAAGCCGCGTCCTGCGACCATCCTCTTGTGGCGCAACAAGTCCATAACCGGGAGCGTAACGCGTTTCTGGAGCGCCGAAAAGATGCGCCTCGCGCGATTTGGTCCCAGCTGCGCATCTAAGGTCACGCAATGCTGTGCTCGAGGTCACGCAAAGCCGTGCCCGAGGTCACGCAAATATGATAACAGCGACGCCATGAAATCATTGCGCAACCATGAACGGACGCTCAAATCACCGCCATGCAAAGCCTGAAGATCCTGCTGCTCGGCGCTGCCATTGGATGTGGAACCGGCCTTCCCGCCGCAGCCTCGTCGTCGATCTGGTACAACACCGAAGGCGGCAAAGTGCGGCTTGTGACCAGCGGCAAGCCCGACGAAGCCGGACGTATCCATGGCGTCCTCGACATTGCGCTCAAGCCCGGCTGGAAAACCTACTGGCGCGATCCGGGCGACGCGGGCGTGCCGCCGCAAATCGATATCTCGGCCAGCACCAACATTGCCAACGCGACGCTTTCGTTTCCGCCGCCTCAGCGCCACGACGAAGGCTACGGCAAATGGGCCGGCTATGACCATCCGGTTTCGTTGCCGGTGACGTTCACGCTGTCGGCGCCGAACGAACCAGCTGTCATCGATGCCGACATCTTTCTCGGCATTTGCGAGACGATCTGCATCCCGGTACAGACGAAGCTGACCATCGATCCGGCCTCCGATCCGGACAATGTCGAAGACGCAGCGCTGGTGAAGGCGGCGCTGGCAACCCTGCCTGCTCCCGCAAGACCCGATTTCGGCATCGACGTCCTGCCGGGCGGCCACGAGACACTGATTGTCGAGGCGAGCTTTCCGGGCGATCCGGAGGCGGCGGATTTCTTCGTCGCAGGCGAGCGGGATTACATGTTCGGCGTCCCGGCTCGCAGTGAAAAGGACGGCAAGCTGGTGTTCACCGTGCCGATCCTCGACAGGCCGACGACGACGCCGACGGATGGCGGACTTTACTACACGCTGACAACTGGAGCCGGCGCGGTCGAGGGACTGCTGCCTTTCCCTTGATCCCGAGCAGAGGCTGTTCAGTTCGAACATCCTCTAATCCAAGCGCCTCCGACGGTTGCGGGAAACGGCTGAGTCCGCTATCGCAAGGATACTCCCTTCCATTTGGCAAATGAGGACCATCATGACGATTGCCGTTGGCGACAAGCTGCCCCAAGCGACCTTCAAGACGATGACTGCCGATGGGGCAAAACCGATCACGACGGCCGAGATTTTCTCGGGAAAGAAGGTGGTGCTGTTCGCCGTCCCAGGCGCTTTCACGCCGACGTGCAGCAACAACCATCTGCCTGGCTATCTGGATAATTACGACGCCATCCTGGCGCGCGGCGTCGACACCATCGCCGTCGTCGCCGTCAACGACGTTCACGTCATGGGGGCCTGGGCCCGCTTCAGCGGCGGCGAAGGCAAGATTCTCTATCTTGCCGACGGCAATGGCGACTTCGCCAAGTCGATCGGCCTCGACGCCGACCTCTCCGGTGGTGGCATGGGGCTGCGTTCGAAGCGGTTCTCGATGATCGTCGACAACGGCAAGGTCACTGCGCTCAATGTCGAAACAAAGCCCGGCGTGGACGAATCCGGGGCCGCTCATATTCTCGGACAGCTTTAGATTTCCGCTTGGGCTGTTAAAGAGCGTCGCGTTTAAAGAAATCATTGCATTTCGTTCTCCTAACACCGCTGCACATGTTCGGGCGACATGCATTAGGATTGCCTGTTTTGGGGGACCTCGATGTTTGACATCTTCTGGCGGGCCGTGGTGATCGGCATCGGCGCCACAGCACTCATGGACCTATGGGCGATTTTCCTGAACACAGTGTTTGCCCAACCGCGGCCGAACTGGGGACTGGTCGGTCGCTGGGTCTGGCATTTGCGTGACAAAGTCTTCCACGACGACATTGGCGAGGCGGCACCCTACGCGCAGGAATCGGCGCTGGGCTGGGCGTTCCATTATTTTGTCGGCATAGTCTACGGCGTCATCCTGGTCGTGGTGGCGGGAACGGGCTGGCTGGCCGCGCCGACTTTCCTGCCGGCCTTCATTCTCGGCATCGTCACCGTGGGCGCCGGCTGGTTCCTGTTGGCGCCCGGCATGGGCGCCGGCTGGGCCGCATCGAAGCGCCCCAACCCCATGCAGATCCGCGCCCTCAACCTCGTGTCGCATACGGTGTTTGCGCTCGGGCTTTTCGGCACGGCTCTGCTGATCCGCTAAATACGGCGGACCAGACTGGTTAGTAGCTCTGGGTCGAGCGACGCACTTTCTTGCCTGCCGGCTGCTTGGCTTGGGTGCTTTCCCTAGCCGAAGCGGGCGCTGGCCTGGCCGGCTTGCTCTTGAACGGCGCCATGCCGAGCCGTGCCAGCTCGTCGGCACGCTCGTTCTCTGGATGGCCGGCATGGCCCTTGACCCAATGCCATACGACCTGATGACGATTGCGCGCCTCGTCGAGGGCCTGCCACAGTTCGGCATTCTTCACCGGCTGCCTGGCGGCCGTCTTCCAGCCGTTGCGCTTCCAGCCGTCGATCCAGCTGAAAATACCGTCCTTGACGTAGTTGCTATCGGTGTAAAGATCGACGGCACAGGGTTCTTTCAGCGCATTGAGCGCCGAGATGGCAGCCAAAAGTTCCATGCGATTGTTCGTGGTAGCAGCCTCGCCGCCCGACAGTTCTTTCGTGACGCCGTTGAAGCGCAGGACCGCACCCCAGCCGCCAGGCCCCGGATTGCCCGAACAGGCACCATCGGTGAAGATTTCAACGCGCTTGGTCATGTCAGTCCGTATTCGGAAGGAGATTTGATCGCCCGGTGGAAACGCATCCGCCTGATATATTCGGTCGGGTCGCGTTTGATGACCAGCCCGCCATTGGCAACAGTCAGCCAGTCGTAAAGCCGGGTCAGCATGAAACGCAGCGCCGAGCCACGCGCCAGCATCGGCAGCGCCGCTTTCTCCTCGCCGCTCAAGGGCCGCACGCTTTGGTAGCCGGCAAGCAGCGCCGTGCCCTTGGTCAGGTTGAAGGAAAAATCCTTCTCGAAGCACCAGGCATTGAGGCAGGTGGCGACATCATAGGCGTAGAGGTCGTTGCAGGCGAAATAGAAGTCGATCAGCCCGGACAATTTCTCGCCGAGGAAGAAGACATTGTCCGGGAAAAGATCGGCATGGATGATGCCTTCCGGCAGGCCTTTGGGCCAGTTCCGTTCGAAATCGGCAAAGTCGGCATCGACCTCGGCCGCAAGTCCCGGCTCGACCTCGTCGGCGCGCGCGTGGGACGCGTTCCACAGCTTGCGCCAGCCATCGATGGCAAGGGCATTCGGACGGGTCATGGGGAAGTCCTGACCCGCGAGATGGAGTTGCGCCAACGCCTTGCCGACCTCACCGCAATGCGCTGATGTCGGCCGCCGCAGCGAAAGACCTTCGAGGAAGGTGATGATGACCGCTGGCCGGCCGGCGAGCGTTCCAATGACACCGCCATCATGCGCGGTCACCGGAAGCGGGCAGGAAATGCCCTTCCTGGCTAGATGGCCCATGAGGCCAAGGAAGAACGGCAGGTCGGCCTTGTCGACGCGCTTTTCGTAAAGCGTCAGGATGTAGGAGCCCGTGGTGGTGTGCAGCAGGAAATTCGAGTTCTCAGTGCCTTCGGCGATGCCCTTGTAGGACAGCAGATCACCGACCGGATAGGCCTTCAGGAACGCGCCGAGCTCACTTTCATTGACGTCGGTGTAAACCGCCATGGACCTTACGCGGCCCCGTTGACGAAGGCCATGTCGGCCGCCGTCAGTTCGACGTCGCGCAGCACCCGCATCACCGGAAAATCCTCCGTTTCCGTGGCCGTCACCGCCAGCTCGATCGTCACGTCGAAGCGCTGCCGGAAGGCATCGATGATCTCGTCGACGATGATTTCCGGCGCCGAAGCGCCTGCCGACAGGCCGAGCGTCGAGATGCCGGCAATGTCAGTCCACGGAATTTCAGAAGCGCGCTGTACGAGGAGCGACATCGAGGCGCCGGCGCGTTCGGCCACTTCGACAAGACGCCGCGAATTGGAGGAGTTGGGGGCGCCGACGATAAGGAAGAGATCGGCACCAGCAGCGGTCTCCTTGACCGCCTCCTGACGGTTGGTGGTGGCATAGCAGATCGATTCCGCGGCCGCCGCATGCAAATCGGGAAAACGATCCTTAAGCACGCGAATGATGCCGGCGGTATCTTCGACCGAGAGCGTCGTCTGGGTGACAAAACCGAGTGCCTGCGGGTCGGCGGGCACCAATTTCGCGGCGTCGGCTTCGGTCTCGATCAAGGTGACGGCGCCGTCCGGCAATTGCCCCATCGTGCCGATCACTTCAGGGTGGCCGGCATGGCCGATCAGAAGCACGTGGCGGCCAAGCCGCTGATGGCGCATCGCCTGCTTGTGAACCTTCGAAACCAACGGGCAGGTGGCGTCGAGATAGAAGAGATCGCGCGCCTGCGCGTCCGCCGGCACCGATTTCGGCACGCCATGCGCCGAAAAGACGACCGGGCTTTGGCGATGCTCCGCCGGTATCTCGGAGAGCTCCTCGATGAACACCGCACCGAGGCTTTGCAGGCCCTCCACGACGTAGCGATTGTGTACGATCTCATGGCGGACATAAACCGGCGCGCCGTATTTCTTCAGCGCCAGCACGACGATCTGAATGGCGCGGTCGACGCCGGCGCAAAAGCCCCTGGGCTGGCAGAGCCTTATCGTCAGCGGTGGCTTTGTGGTCGTGTGAAGCATGATTCCCGGCCGGTTGGTCGTATCGTGAACTCAAGTCTCGAACTCAAGGCGCGAAATGAGGGGCGCACCCCTGCCCTGTCAAGGGCGCCGATGGTGATCGTTAGAGCGACGTGCGTCCGAATGGGCGCACAAAGTACGCTGTAGAGCCGTTCGTGGAACGGCTCTACCTCTTTGTTTCAACGCAATTCCGGACGGAAAACCGTTCACACTTTTCCTGGAATTGCTCTGACACTTTCAACCTACGCATCGTGCTTTCCGAAAATCGATTCCGATTTTCGGGCCGATGCGTCTTTCGCCGGGCGGCGAAGCATGAAGATGAGGACGCCGGCAAGGGCAGCGGCAAGGCCGTACCAGGTTACGGCGTATTGCAAATGGCTGTTCGGCAGGTCGATGATCGTAACGCCGCCGACCGGCAGCCCGCCCGGGTTCGGCGTGGCGTCCGCGTCGATGAAGAATGGAACCAGTCCCGCTCCGGCCGGCAGGCTCGCGCTTGCCGCCATCGCATCGCGATCCTTCCAGTAAAAGATGTTCTTTCGCGGATCATTGTCTGGAAGCATCATCGATGGCTTCGCCGGCAGCGGGTTGCGGGCGAGCCCCGTCACCGTCACCTGGCCCGCACCCTGGCTTTGCGGGCGCTTGGCCGCATCCTTGAGATCGTAGGGCACGAAGCCGCGATTGATCAGGGCGAAGCGGCCATCCTCCAGATGCAAGGGTGTGAAGACATTGAAGCCGGACTGGCCTTGCCAGGTCGCGAAGAAATGTCGCTCGCCCTCATGCAGGAAAGTACCGGTCACGGTCACCGGCATGTAGTCGACATCGCCGGTGGCGGCAAACCGCTTTTCGACTTCCGCCAACGGCACAGGCGCCGAATGCGTGCGCTCGTTTATGGTCTGGAGAAGACCCTCTTTCCAGTACAGGCGCTGAACTTGCCAGGTGCCGAGCGCCAGCAGAATGACGAACAGCACGAGGCCGAGGCCAAGCAGCAATGCCATCTTCGGCCGCGAACGGCCCGCGACCGAATCGGATGTCGCGTTCATTCGCCGAGATCCAGCCTGCCCTCGGCTGCCTTATTGCGATATTGCAGGGTCAAGAGCACGCCCTTGATCAGCCTGAGCGCCCCAAGGCATAGCACCAGTGTCAGCGGTATCCACAGCACGAGATGCAGCCAGAGCGGCGGACTAAGCGTCACCTCCATCCACAACGCCAGCCCGACGACGACGAAGCCGATGATCAGGATGACGAACACTGCCGGCCCGTCACCGGCATCCGCGTAGGAATAGTCGAGACCGCAATTGGCGCAGCGTTTGCCGACGGTGAGAAAGCCGGAAAACAGTCGTCCCTCGCCACAGCGCGGGCAGCGGCCGTGCAGGCCGGCCGAAATCGGATCGACCGGGGGCCAGATCGCCTTGTCGTCGCTCATTCCGATACCTTAGTGCCCTTCGCTCCAAAAGATAAGGCGGCCACGTCGCCGCAGCCGCCCCTCAATTCGTCAAGAAGATTTCAGTGGCCTTCGATCACCGCGCCGGCCGAAGCCCAGACATAGATGGACGCGAACAGGAACAGCCAGACCACGTCGACGAAGTGCCAGTACCAGGCGGCGGCCTCGAAGCCGAAATGCTGCTTCGGCGTGAAATCACCCTTCATCGCGCGGACCAGGCAGACCAGCAGGAAAATGGTGCCGATGATGACGTGGAAGCCGTGGAAGCCGGTCGCCATGAAGAAGGTGGCGCCGTAGATCGAATCCCTGAAGCCGAACGGCGCGTGCATGTACTCGTAAGCCTGCACCATGGTGAACAGCATGCCGAGGCCAACGGTCAGCACCAGGCCGTTGATCAGCCCCTTGCGGTCGCCATGAAGCAGCGCGTGGTGCGCCCAGGTCACCGTGGTGCCAGACAGAAGCAGGATGACGGTGTTGTAGAGCGGCAGGTGGAACGGGTCGAGAACTTCGAGGCCCTTGGGCGGCCAGACACCGCCGGTGAAGGCGGCGCGGGCGTATTGCTGTGTCTCTCCGGGAAACAGGCTGGCGTCGAAGAACGCCCAGAACCAGGCGACGAAGAACATCACCTCGGAAGCGATGAACATGATCATGCCGTAGCGCAGATGCAGCGACACGACACGTGTGTGGTGGCCTTCATGCGCTTCCTTGATGGTGTCTGACCACCAGGCGTACATCGTGTAGATGACGATCAAGAGGCCGATGTAGAACAGCCAGGGATTGGCGATGTTGAAGCCGAAGATGGGGAAATCGCCGCCCTTGAGATACTGCATGTAACAGACGCCGCCGATCGCGGTGACCAGCGCGCCGACCGAGCCAAGGAACGGCCACGGGCTCGGGTCGACGAGATGGTAGTCATGTTGTGGTCTTGCATGCGCGTCTGCCATATCAACCCCCGAGGCTTCCTTCGGTATGTGAAACTTTGTTGCTTGGGCCTTCGGCCGGCGCTGACGCCGCCACGGGCTTGTTCTTCTCGTTCTTCTCGACCGGGAACATCGTGTAGGACAGGGTGATCGTCTTCAAGTCCTTCAGCTCCGGCGCGTTGACGATGTCGGGATCTACATAGAACACGACCGGCATGTCCAGCGTCTCGCCAGGCTTCAGCGTCGTGTCGGTGAAGCAGAAACACTCGACCTTGTTGAAGTAAGATCCCGCCAGTTCGGGCTGCACGTTGAAGGTGGCGCGGGCGGTGGTGGCGCGGTTGAACTTGTTGGTCGCGCTGTAATGCGCCTGGGCCGTTTCGCCTATCTTGATGGTGACCGAGCGGGCGACCGGCTCGAATTGCCATGGCACGCCCGCCGTGTTGGCGTCGAAGCGGATGGTGATGTCGCGGTCGAGCACGCGGTCGGCATATTGCTGCGTTGCACGTCTCACGGTGCCACCGTAACCGGTCGCCTGACAGAACATCGCGTAGAGCGGCACCGCGGCATAGGCCATGCCGATCATGCCGCCGAAAAAGGCTATGCAGACGCCGGCGACAATGCGGTTGGTGTTCTTCTTTTGAGGATGGGTCACTGTTTGGCGGTTCATCTTGAGCCTCACATCGTTCCGGTGAGGTTGTGACCGAACTTAACGACGGTCGCGATATAGAAGATGACGACAAGCACCGCCAGCGCCAGGCCGATGGCTACCGAGCGGTTGCGCCGGGCCTTCTGCTGGCGTTCCGTCAGCGTGACGAGTTCAAGCTTTTCGTCGGCCATGATCATGCTCCGCCAGCCAGCACGCGCCCGATGACGCAGTCGGCAAGATAGATGGCGAAGATGGCGAAGAGATAGAGCAGCGAGTAACCGAACAATGCCTTGGCCGGCTTCATCACATCGTCGTCGTCCGCCATCTGCAGCACTTTCCACGCATACCAGACGAAGCCGGCGCCAAGCAGCACCGCAGCGACGCCGTAGACGGGTGTGGTGAAACCAAGCACCCATGGCAGCACGCCAACCGGCGCAAGGATTAGCGCGTAGGCGAAGATCTGGCGTCGGGTCGAAGCTTGGCCGGCGACATTCGGCATCATCGGGATGCCGGCCCTGGCATAGTCCTGCGACTTGAAGAGAGCGAGCGCCCAGAAATGCGGCGGCGTCCACAGGAAGATGATCAGGAACAGGACGACGCTTTCCAGGCTGACCGTTCCGGTCACCGCGGCCCAGCCGATCACCGGCGGAATAGCGCCGGCAGCACCGCCGATGACAATGTTCTGCGGCGTCCAGCGCTTCAGCCACATCGTATAGACGACGGCATAGAAGAAGATGGTGAAGGCCAGGAGCGTCGCCGACAGCCAGTTGACCAGCACGCCGAGCGTCATCACCGACAGCACCGACAGCACCAGGCCGAAACTCAGTGCCTCGCCGGGCCGGATGCGGCCAGCCGGCACCGGACGGCCGGCGGTCCTGGTCATCACTGCATCGATGTCGGCGTCATACCACATGTTGAGCGCGCCCGAGGCGCCAGCACCAATGGCAATAGCCAGGATAGCGACCACCGCCAGAAGCGGATTGATGGTCACAGGAGCCGCGACCAGGCCGACAAAGGCGGTGAACACCACCAGCGACATGACGCGCGGCTTCAACAGGGCGAAGAAATCGCCCGCCGTTGCTTCCGACATGCGAAAGCCCGGTTCGTCAGTCAATGTGTCGTCGACAAGGGCCATGCGTACTTAAAGTCCATTATTCCGTTGGCCAAAACCGCCGGGCGGACCGGCGGTTCCGCATTCGTCCAGGCAGAAGCCTATTTGATCTTCGGCAGCTGTTCCCACTGATGGAAAGGCGGCGGCGAAGGCAACTGCCATTCGAGCGTCGTTGCACCCTCGCCCCATGGGTTGGCGCCGGCCACCCGCTTCTTCTGGAAGGCCTCGAATACGCCATAGAGGAAGATGACCACGCCGACAGCCGAAATGTACGACCCGTAGGACGACACCATGTTCCAGCCGGCAAACGCATCGGGATAGTCGATGTAGCGACGCGGCATGCCGGAGAGGCCGAGGAAATGCTGCGGAAAGAAGACGAGGTTGACGCCGACGAAGGTGACCCAGAAGTGGGTGTTGGCGATAACAGGCGAATACATGTAGCCGGTCATCTTCGGGAACCAGTAGTACCAGCCGGCGAAGATGGCAAAGACCGCGCCCAGCGACAGCACATAGTGGAAATGTGCGACCACGTAATAGGTGTCGTGCAGCGGGCGGTCGAGACCGGCATTGGCAAGCTGGACGCCGGTAACGCCGCCGACGGTGAACAGGAAGATGAAGCCGATCGCCCACAGCATCGGGGTCTTGAGCGAAATCGACCCGCCCCACATGGTGGCGATCCACGAGAATATCTTCACGCCCGTCGGCACCGCGATAACCATGGTGGCGAAGACGAAATAGCGCTGCGTGTCGAGCGACAGGCCGGTCGTGTACATATGGTGCGCCCAGACGATGAAGCCGACCGCACCGATCGCGACCATGGCATAGGCCATGCCGAGATAGCCGAAGATGGGCTTCTTAGAGAAAGTCGAGACGATATGGCTGACGATGCCGAAGCCCGGCAGGATCAGGATGTAGACTTCCGGGTGCCCGAAGAACCAGAACAGGTGCTGGAACAGGATCGGGTCGCCACCGCCATCCGGCGCGAAGAAGGTGGTGCCGAAATTGCGGTCGGTCAAAAGCATGGTGATGCCGCCGGCCAGAACCGGAAGCGACAACAGCAGCAGGAAAGCGGTGATCAGCACCGACCAGGCGAACAGCGGCATCTTGTGCAGCGTCATGCCGGGCGCGCGCATGTTGAAGATGGTGGTGATGAAATTGATGGCGCCCAGGATCGACGATGCGCCGGCGATGTGCAGCGACAGGATCGCAAGATCCATTGCCGGTCCCGGCTGGCCCGATGTCGATAGTGGCGGATAGATCGTCCAGCCGCCGCCGACGCCGTAGGCGCCAGGCGCGCTCGGCACGAAGGCCGAGATGATCAGCAGGATGAAAGCCGGTGGCAGCAACCAGAACGAGACGTTGTTCATGCGCGGGAAAGCCATGTCGGGCGCGCCGATCATGATCGGCACCATCCAGTTGGCGAAGCCGCCGATCAGCGCCGGCATGACCATGAAGAAGATCATGATCAGCGCATGCGCGGTGGTGAAGGCGTTGTACATGCTCTTGCCGCCGTCGAGCGCAGCGTCGGCGTTCAAGCCGTAAACCATCTGCGCCAGTCCAGTGAAGATCTGGATTCCCGGCTCCTGCAGTTCCATGCGCATGACGACCGAAAGGGCACCGCCGACGCAGCCCGCCATGATAGCGAAGATCAGATAGAGCGTCCCGATATCCTTGTGGTTGGTCGAATACACCCACCGGACCCAGCCATGATACGGCTTATGGTCGTGATCGTCGTGAGCTGCAGCGTCTGCCATGTTCGGCTCCGTTCCCTGATCTTTTCTGGTCGCGGCATCAGTTGCCGGCGGCCGCTACCTTATCTTTGCTGTCGACCTCGGCCATCAGCGCCTTGTTGGCGCCGGGAAGGTCGGTGCCGGCTGCCGCCAGCCAGGTCTTGTACTGGGCATCGGAGACGACGCGGATCGCGATCGGCATGAAAGCGTGGTCCTTGCCGCAGAGCTCCGAACACTGGCCGTAATAGAGGCCTTCCTTTTCCGCCTTGAACCAGACCTCGTTGATGCGGCCCGGAACCGCGTCGGTCTTGATGCCGAAGGACGGCATGGCGAAGGCGTGGATCACGTCTGCCGCTGTCACCAGCACGCGGGTCATGGTGTTGACCGGCACCACCATCTCGTTGTCGACGGCGAGCAGGCGCGGATAAACGCCGCGATCTTCCTTGCCGGCCGCAGCGCGGTCAGAATCCGCCAGGATCGCCGAATTGAAGGAAAGCGTGTTTTCGGTCTGGTATTCGTAGTCCCAGTTCCACTGGTTGCCGGTCGCCTTGACGGTCAGCTTGGCTTCTTCCGGCGGCGTGTATTGCGCGGTCAGAAGCTGAAACGAAGGAATGGCGAGACAGAGCAGGACGACGACCGGCCCGACCGTCCAGATCACCTCGATCAGCGTGTTGTGGCTGGTGCGCGACGGGGTCGGATTGACGCTGGCGCGGAATTTCACGATGCAATAGGCGATAAGAGCGAGCACGAAGAGGGTGATCGGCACGATGAACCACAGCGTGTAGTGCTCGAACCAGGCGATCTGCCGCATCATATCGGTGGCGGCGGGCTGGAAGGTCACCTCCCACGGCGCAGGCTGGGCGGCATGGGCGGATGCACCAGTGAACAGCGTGGCGGCGGCCCAAGCGCTTGCTAGGAATTTGGCGCCTGCTAGGAATTTTCTCATTGCCCTCATTATCTCCCAGTTCCTCGCGATCGGACCGCAAGAATATCGAACAACGCCGGGACGGGAATCCCGGACAGTCCCGAGGCTGGTTCAAACCATACTCTATTTGCCTCTGCAAGAAAGGAGCGGAGGAAACCGTGCGGCATTTTTGCGCGCAAGCGCGGCTGCGTCTTTTGGCTGCGGCCTCGGCGTGGGCCGATCGCGGAAGCCCTAGCGGCGGAGTGTCCCGGCAAAATGCGCCAGGCGGTCGCAATTCTGGCGAATTTGGCACAGAAAAGCGCATAATTGCTTTGGTCGAAGCGGACCGGCAGTGGTCTCGTCCTTTACTTGCCCTTGGCGCGGCTTAAAGTGCCGTGATTCGCAATGGAGCCGTCATGAACTCTTGGCTTTGGGCAATGAGGCCTTCGAGGCTTGGACTTTCGAGAAGCTTGGCCAAGGTCATCTTTCTCGCCGCCGTGTCTTGCGGCTTGTCTGGCATTGGCCTGTCCGGCGTCAGCCAGGCCAATGCCGCGCAGCCAAGCGGCAAGGTGCGGTCGACGCATGGCGCGTGGTCGATCATCTGCGACACGCCGGCCGGCGCCACATCGGAACAATGTGTGATGATGCAGAACGTCGTCGCCGAGGACCGTCCCGAGATGGGGCTTTCCGTCGTCGTGCTGCGCACCGCTGACAACAAGGCCGAAATCCTGCGCGTTCTGGCGCCGCTCGGCGTGCTGCTGCCCAATGGACTCGGCCTCAATGTCGACGGCAAGGACATCGGCCGGGCCTATTTCGTGCGCTGCTTCCAGGACGGCTGCTACGCCGAGGTCATTCTCGAAAAGCCGCTGCTCGACACGCTGAAGACTGGAACATCGGCTACCTTCATCGTCTTCCAGACGCCGGAGGAAGGCATCGGCATTCCCGTCGAGCTCAAGGGTTTCGCCGACGGTTTTGCCGCCCTGCCCTGATCCGGTCAGAACCTTAAAATCCTACCAACGAAAAGAGATTGTGACCGGCTTAAGCGATGACAGTGGTCATTGCCGATTGTCTGGGCGCACCTTCGCGCCTACATCGTGGGGACAATCTCTTTCCACGGACGGAACCGCCATGAACAGCCTCATCGGCCAATTCGATATTTCCGACGATCGCATCAAGCAGATCGTCGCCGAGACCATCAACGGTGCCGATGACGGCGAGTTGTTTCTCGAATACAGCGAAAGCGAAGCGCTGATGTTCGACAATGGCCGGCTGAAGACCGCCAATTTCAATACCGACCAGGGTTTTGGGCTGCGTGCCGTCGCCGGCGAAGCCAGTGGCTACGCGCATTCCAGCGATCTTTCCGAAGCATCGCTGCTGCGGGCGGCCGACGCCGTTTCGACGGTCAAGGGCGGCTATTCCGGCACGCTTGCCGCAGCACCCGCCCGCACCAACCGCCATCTCTATGGCGAAGAGAACCCGATCCCCTCGCCCTCCTTCGAGGCCAAGGCCAAGCTCCTTCAGGAAATCGATGCGTGGCTGCGAGCCGAGGACCCGCGCGTGCGGCAGGTGACGGCGTCGCTCGCCGCCTCCTGGCAGCATGTCGAGATCGTGCGCGCCGACGGCCAGGTGGTGCGCGACATCCGCCCGCTGGTCAGGATCAACGTGTCGGTGGTGGTCGGCAATGGCGACCGCCAGGAGAGCGGCGCCTACGGCATGGGCGGGCGCAAGGCGTTTGGCGAATTCCTGGTCGAGGAGAGCTGGAAGCACGCGGCCAAGGAGGCGCTGCGACAGGCGCTGGTCAACCTCGAGGCTATTCCGGCGCCCGCCGGCACCTTTGACATCGTCCTCTCCAGCGGCTGGCCGGGCGTGATGCTGCATGAGGCCGTCGGCCACGGGCTGGAAGGCGACTTCAACCGCAAGAAGACATCGGCCTTCGCCGGGCTGATGGGCCAGCAGGTGGCCGCGAAAGGTGTCACGGTCGTCGACGACGGCACCATGGCCGAACGGCGCGGCTCACTGACCGTGGATGACGAAGGCACGCCGTCGGCCCGCAACGTGCTGATCGAAGACGGCAAGCTTGTCGGCTATATGCAGGATCGCCAGAACGCCCGGCTGATGGGCATGAACGCCACCGGCAACGGACGGCGCGAAGGCTACGCACACCAGCCGATGCCGCGCATGACCAATACCTACATGACCTCAGGCGACATGGAGCCGGACGAAATCATCGCCTCGGTCAAGAACGGCGTCTATGCCGTCTCCTTCGGCGGCGGCCAGGTCGACATCACCTCAGGCAAGTTCGTGTTCGGCTGCACCGAGGCCTACATGATCGAGAACGGCAAGGTGACGCAGCCGATCAAGGGCGCCATGCTGATCGGCAATGGGCCTGACGCCATGCACCGCGTTTCGATGATCGGCAACGACATGAAGCTCGACACCGGCATCGGCATGTGCGGCAAGGCCGGCCAGGGCGTGCCGGTCGGCGTCGGCCAGCCACATCTCAGGATGAACCAGATGACGGTCGGCGGAACGCGGGTTTGAGCGGCCAGCCGTCGAGGCAGACCTGTTTGAAACTCCCGTTATAGCCACGAAGCCGGCGTTTTCGGCAGGCGATGGTCGGGATCGATGATGTCGAGGCGCGGCGCATCGTCCTCATTCCATCGCCAGAGCGCGATGCATGTACCACCGGGCGACATGAAGGACGGATAGATCACTCCGTGCAGCCCGCCGGCAAGCAGCCGCGCACGCAGCGTGTGCGCTTCAGGCACCAGGCCTCGATCCATGATGTCGCGCCATTCGCATCGGTGAATATCCGCCGTTACGCCAAGCTTAGCCAGCGTATCGGCGTCGGTCAGGTCGGCCAGCCGCGCGCCTGAAAGTTCGAGTTGGGCGATCAACGCCGGATGCTGGACGAAGCCCTGATTGTATTCGGCCCAGGCGGTGGACAATTCCCGTGCCGCATAGATCGTTGGGGCGCCCAGCGGATTCCAGCGTCCGCCGAAGCGGGCAGCACCCTCACCGGAAAGCGGCAGATGCGCCCAACGTGGTACGAAGGCACGCCATAGGCTCAACCTGGTTTCAGGCATAGATGCCGGAGCGGACTGCCTCCAGATAGGCAAGGACCTTATCCGTCTTGCCTTCCCGAACCAGATCGTAGGCGGTCTTGCCGGCCCAGCCGGGGATCGGCTGATGCTTGAACCAGATCGCCGCACGCTGCTCATTGCCGGCCATTTCGCCCGCCATCGCCAGAATGCGAACGACGGGACTAAGTGCAGCGTCGACCTTGCGGGCGCCGGCCTTGGCGGCAAGTGTGTTGCGCGCGACACCGATCAGGCCGGCCAGTTCCGTCAGGTTGACGCCGAGCAGTTCGGCGACCCGCCTTGCCGAGAGAAACGGCGTGCGCTCCTCGCCGAAGCGCGACGCTGGAATGTCGAGGGCTACTGCCATGGCGATTTCCTACCGCGTTTTGACAACATCTCGTCAAAATATGCTCAACCAAGGCGCATTTCAAGCTCAATGGATGCCAAACTGCATTCCTGGACGCTATCGCCTTCGCCTCGGCTTCTCCAACAGCGCGACGGCCTCGACATGCGGCGACCACAGGAACTGGTCGATCGGCGTCACGCTTTTCAGCACATAGCCGCCGTCGATGAGGATGCGCAGGTCGCGCGCCAACGTCACCGGATTGCAGGAGACTGCGGCGACGAGCGGCACATCGGAACGGGCGATCTGCTTCGACTGGTCCTCCGCACCGGCGCGTGGCGGATCGAAGACAACGCCGTCGAAGGCATTCAGCTCCTTGAAAGTCAGCGGCCGCCGGAACAGGTCTCGGCGTTCGCTGGTCACCCGCTTCAGGCCGCTAGCGAAACGAAAGGCGCGGTCGAGAGCTGCAAGGGCCGGCGCGTCACCCTCCACCGCGTGGACTTCCGACTTCGCGGCGAGGCGTAGTGCAAAGCTGCCGCAGCCGGCGAAGAGATCGGCGACCTTTTTGGCGCGCGCGAGGTGCCGGCCGACGATGTCCGCCATCGCCTGCTCGGCGGCCTCGGTGGCCTGCAGGAAGGCGCCCGGCGGCACCGCGACAGCGACGTCACCGAACATGACAACCGGCTTTTTGGGCTCGATGATGATCTCGCCGTCGATCGAAAGCCTGGCCAGCCCCTGAGCGATGACGAAGTTGGAGGCGACGCGCCGCTGGTTCTCGCCAAGCTTGCCGGACTCGTGAACTGCGACATCGAGGCCAGAACCGGTCACCGTGACCGTCATGCGGAATGATTTCGTCGTTGCGCAAACCAATTCGGCGAGTGCTTTCAGACGGTCGAGGCTTGCGACGATCTCGGGCAGAGAGATCGGGCATTCCTCGATGGAAATGATTTCCGACGACAGCGCGCGAACGAAGCCGAGCCGCATGCCGGCCTCGCTCCGCCGGGCGGTGAACACGACGCGCCGGCGCGTCTGCGGCGCGCATGGCACCAGCGCGTCAATGTCGCAGGCGATGCCCTTGCTGCTGAGCGCATGCGCAACCTTGTCGCGCTTCCACCGATGATAGGCTTCGGCCTCGATATGCTGGATGGCGCAGCCGCCGCATTCGGTGAAATGCCGGCAGGCGGGATCGATGCGAAGCGGCGAAGCCTCCAGCACCGACATCAGCGTGGCGCGGTCCTTTTCGCGCGCTGCGGTGACGGTTTCACCGGGCAGCGTGAACGGAATGAAAAGTTCGCCGGTTTCGGTCTCGGCAACGCCGTCGCCCTGGGAGCCCAGTCTTGTGATCGTGAAGCGCGCGTTCATCGGCCTCAGATCCCCCTGTTCTCGGCTCTGGCGTCCTTGCTCCCGGCGAGCAGGAATTCGCGATTGCCGTCGCCGCCCTCGATTGGCGACAGAAGCAGGCCTAGCGAGCGCCAGCCGGGGATGCCGTCGAGCCAATCTTGCAGTAGGCCGGCAATCCGCGCGGCATCGTAGGGGTCTTTCAGCAAGCCGCCCTTGCCGATCGCCTCACGGCCCGCCTCGAATTGCGGCTTGACCAGAAATATTGCTCTGGCGCCGCTCCTGGCAATGGCGAGCGCAGGCGGCAGCGCCAGTTTCAGCGAGATGAAACTGACATCACAGACGATGAAATCCGGAATGCGATCCGCAAGATCGGCTGCCGACAGATCACGGGCATTCAGGCCCTCGATCACCGTCACGCGCGGGTCACCAGCGATATCCGGATGGATCTGGCCATGGCCGACGTCGATCGCCGTGACATGTGCTGCGCCGCGTTCGAGCAAGACCTGAGTGAAGCCGCCGGTCGAGGCGCCGACGTCGAGCGCTTCGCTGCCGGCGGGATCGAGACCGAAATGGTCGAGCCCGGCGATCAGCTTCAGCGCCGCGCGCGACACGTAACCCTGCGCCGGATCATCGATGGCGATGAGGCAATCCGCCAAGACGGTCTGGCCGGGCTTGCGGGCGATGACACCATCGACCATCACCGTGCCGCGCTCGATCGCGTCACGGGCACGAGAGCGGCTGGGGAACAGGCCGCGCGCGACGAGCAGTTCGTCGAGCCGCTGGCGTATGCTGGCTGGCAAAGGGGAGTTCATCGGCTTTCATGGCGAAAGCCGGTCACGAAGGCAAGGGAAGACAACGAACATCTTCGGAAAGCCGCGTCAGGCCGCCAGATCAGGCGCTTTGCGCGCTGGCGGTGTGTCCCAGCGCCAAGAAGACCGTGCGCACGATGCCGGCAGCGTCCAGCCCGGCGTCGGCGTACATCTTCTCGGGCTTGGCGTGATCGACGAAGGTGTCGGGCAACACGAGCGGGCGTACCTTCAGGCCGTTTTCCAACAGCCCTTCATGCGCCAGGAATTGCAGCACGTGGCTGGCGAAGCCACCGACCGCGCCCTCTTCCACTGTTACCAGCACTTCGTGCGAGCGCGCCAGCCGCCGGATCAGATCCTCATCGAGCGGCTTGGCGAAACGAGCATCGGCGACCGTGGTGGAAAGCCCTGCCGCACCGAGCTCCTCGGCCGCAGACAGGCAATCCTGCAACCGCGTGCCGAAGGAGAGCAGGGCGACCTTGGTGCCTTCCCTGACGATGCGACCCTTGCCGATTTCGAGTACGGAGCCGCGCTCCGGCATATCGACGCCAACGCCGTTACCGCGCGGATAACGGAAAGCGATGGGGCCGTCATCATAGCTTGCCGCCGTGCGCACCATGTGGCGCAGTTCCGCCTCGTCCGCCGCGGCCATGACGACGAAACCAGGCAGCGTCGCCAGAAAGGTCGTGTCGAAGGCGCCGCAATGGGTCGCCCCGTCGGCGCCGACGAAGCCGGCGCGATCGATCGGAAAGCGCACCGGCAGTTTCTGGATCGCCACGTCATGGACGACCTGATCGTAGGCGCGCTGCAGGAAAGTCGAATAGATTGCGGCAAAAGGCTTGAAGCCTTCCGTGGCAAGGCCGGCGGCAAAGGTCACCGCGTGCTGCTCGGCGATGCCGACGTCGAAGGTTCTCGCCGGGAACGCCTCGCCAAAAAGGTCGAGGCCGGTGCCTTGCGGCATGGCGGCGGTGACGGCGACGATGCGATCATCCTCCCGGCCTTCCTGAATCAGGCTTTCGGCAAAGACCTTCGTGTAGCTCGGCGCGTTGGCCGGCGCCTTGGCCTGCGCGCCGGTGATGACGTCGAACTTGTTGACACCGTGATATTTGTCGGCGGCCGCCTCGGCCGGCCCATAGCCCTTGCCCTTCTGGGTGACGACGTGGATCAGCACCGGGCCGTCGGCATTATCGCGGACGTTCTTCAGCACCGGGATCAGGTGCTCGAGATTGTGACCATCGATCGGGCCGATGTGGTAGAAACCCATTTCCTCGAACAATGTGCCGCCGGTGACGTAGCCGCGCGCATGTTCGACCGCTCGCTTGATGGCGCGATCGGCGCGTTCACCCAGATAGGAAGTCAGCTTCTTGCCGAAATCGCGCAAGCCCAGATAGGCCTTGCCCGACGCAAGGCGGGCCAGATAGGCGCTCATCGCGCCGGTCGGCGGCGCGATAGACATGTCATTGTCGTTGAGGATGACGATCAGCCGGGCATCGAGTGCGCCGGCATTGTTCATAGCCTCATACGCCATGCCGGCCGACATGGCGCCGTCGCCGATGACGGCAATGACATTGTTGCGGCCACCGGAGAGGTCGCGCGCCATTGCCATGCCGAGCCCGGCGGAAATGGAGGTCGAGGAGTGGGCGGCGCCGAACGGATCGTATTCGCTCTCGGCGCGCTGGGTGAAACCGGACAGGCCGCCCTCTTGTCGCAGCGTGCGGATACGGTCGCGGCGGCCGGTCAGGATCTTGTGCGGATAGGCCTGGTGACCGACATCCCAGATCAGCCGGTCGTCGGGCGTGTTGAAGACATAGTGCAACGCGACCGTCAGTTCGACCACGCCAAGACCAGCGCCGAGATGTCCGCCGGTGTGGGACACCGCATCGATCAATTCGGTGCGAAGCTCCGATGCCAACTGCGGCAGATCACCCTCGTCAAGCGTCCTGAGGTCGGCCGGGATGCGGACCTTGTCGAGAAGCGGCGTATGGAGCTTTGCGTTCACTGGCGGTGGGGCCTGCTTTTTATTCATACGCGAAATAGGCCGCTGGCCGGCGAATGTAAATGCGTGTCAATGACGCGGTGTAAATCCAAAGTGCTAGAGCGCCCTCAGCGCATCCAAAAAGATGCTTAGCATTCTAATTATCCGGCAGCGGAATGAACTCTTCTTCATCCCCAGGAACGATGTCGAAGCGGCCTGTCTTCCACTCTTCTTTGGCCTGTTCGATGCGTTCCTTCGACGACGACACGAAATTCCACCAGATGTAGCGCTTGGAGCCGAGCGAGGCGCCGCCGAACAGCATGAAATGCGCTCCGCCCTCCGACGACACGACGATCTCGTCGCCGGGCCGGAACACCAGCAGCCGCTCCGCCGGAAAGCGGTCGCCGGTAATCGAAACCTCGCCTTCCAACGTATAGATGGCGCGCTCTTCGGCATCGGAAGGGATCTTCACGCTGGCACCTGGTGCCAGGCGGAGGTCAGCGTAGAGCGTGTCCGATGCGGTCGCAACCGGAGACCGCATCCCGGAAAAGGCGCCGATGACGACGCGCCCGCTGATGCCGTCGGCATCGATCTCGGGCAGGCGGATGGCCGCCGTATTCTCGAAAATCGGGGCGACCTCCTCCTTGTCGTCGGGCAGCGCCAGCCATGTCTGCAGGCCTGAAACCGACATAGGCGCGCCGCGCAGCTCTTCCGGCGTACGCTCGGAATGGACGATACCGCGGCCGGCGGTCATCAAATTCACGTCGCCGGGCTGGATTACCATTTCGGTACCGAGCGAATCGCGGTGTCGGATCTTGCCGTCGAACAGGTAAGTCACCGTCGACAGGCCGATATGCGGATGCGGACGGACGTCGAGCGCCTGGCCGGCCCGCAAAATGGCCGGGCCCATGCGGTCGAAGAAGATGAAGGGACCGACCAGCCGGCGCCTTGCGGTCGGCAAAGCGCGGCGGACCTGGAAGCCGCCAATGTCCTTAGCGTTCGGAACGACCATCAGTTCGATCTGGTCGCTGGCGAAGGCATCGCCGGCCTGCGGGTCGTTTCCAGGGAAGAAACTCATGCGGTCTTCCTCAGGCGAAGCGGAGTGCGGACCTGGCTTTCGCCTTGGCCGCCACCTCTTCGCGATTGCGCGGATGCTGCGTCGTCTCGAGGCTGTCGAGCAGTTCGCGTGCCGATGCGGCAATGGCCTCGACAGCATGATCGAACGCATGCTGGTTCTGTTTCGACGGCCGCGTCGTTCCGCTCAGCTTGCGGACGAACTGAAGTGCGGCATCGCGGACCTCGTCATTGGTTGCCGGCGGATCAAAATTGAACAGGGTCTTGATGTTTCTGCACATTGCTTTCCGGACCTCCGTGTCTCGCTTTTATCCTCGCTTTGAGCATGATCTTGTCCGAAAATCGGTTCGCTAACGCAACCTTCGGGTGGATCATGCTTACTCCGCGTCCAGCGGCTCTGTCCCGACCGGCTTGCCGTCGCGCGAAAGCCTGATCTTCTCGACCTTGTCCTCGGCCGCCTTGAGCAGCCGATCGCAATGCACCTTCAGTGCCTCGCCGCGCTCATAGATGCGGATCGACTGGTCAAGCGGCACGTCGCCGCGCTCCAGATCATCGACGATTTTCTCCAGTGCGTCGAGCGCCTGCTCGAAGCTCATCGCCTTGACGTCTTCGTTGGTCTCACCATCCATCGTCTATCCTTTCATCAGTCGCCCGACATGGGCGGCGACCGAAAATGCCAATCCCTGCAGATCGTAGCCGCCCTCAAGCAGGCTGACGAGCCGGTTGTCGCTGTGGCGACCGGCTCGCTGCATCAACTGGCCGGTCGCCCAGTCGAAGTCGTCCTCGGTCAGGTTGATCTCGGCCAGCGGATCGCGGTGATGCGCGTCGAAACCGGCGGAGATTATGATGAGGTCGGGCGCGAAATTGTCGAGCGCCGGCAAGATACGCGACAGGAAAGCATCGCGGAAAACTTCGCTGCCGGTCTGCGGCGCCAGCGGCGCGTTGACGATGTTGCCGGCCCCGGTCTCGCTCACGGCCCCGGTCCCTGGGTAAAGCGGCATCTGGTGCGTCGAGCAATAGAGCACCGACGGATCGTCCCAGAAAATGTCCTGCGTGCCATTGCCGTGGTGCACGTCCCAGTCGACGATTGCGACGCGCTCGGCCTGGTGCTGCCTTTGCGCGTAGCGCGCCGCGATCGCCGCGGTGTTGAACAGGCAGAAGCCCATGGCCGTGGTCTTTTCGGCGTGGTGGCCGGGCGGCCGCGCAGCGACAAAAACATTATCGGCGCGCCCCCGATAAACGTCATCGACGGCCGCGTTGGCGGCACCTATTGCCGTAATCGCAGCTTGCCAGCTTTTCGGGCTGGCGGTGGTGTCGGCGTCGACGCGAGCGATACCGGTATCCGGTATCGCTGCGCGGACCCGATCGACGAATTCCTGCGGGTGCGCGTAGAGAACGGTCGCCTCGTCGCCTTCCGGCGCCTCGGCACGATCAAGCGCGGCAAAGGCCCCGTCGTCGAGCACGCGTTCGATGGCGCGCAGGCGGTCCGGCCGCTCCGGATGACCGGGCGGCGTTATATGCTCAAGAAAGATCGGATGGGTATAAAGCCTTGTGACCATGCCCCGATATAGGCGCGCCCGGCGGCTTTGACCATGTTTTGACGCCACCAAAGGCAGACGTTCAACAGGCTTTAGATGCCGGGTGCTGGTTAGATCTAGCGCGAGCCGTCCTATTATGCCCCGACCTCCGCTCGGGGATGGCCCTCTTCTCCAATCTCAGCCAGTACTTGCGGACGACCAGGCCTGCGGCCTTGCTTGAGCAGCCCCTCTAAAAGCACATTAAACGCCTTCACCGCCTTTTTCGACGTCGCTTCAGGATCCTCCGAATTTGCGATCCACTGCGCCGCATGCAGCGAGGCGCCGCTGACCAGCCTTGCTGCGGCTTCGGGATCGACGGCAACGATGGTTCCCTCGTCCCTTAGCTTTTGAAGGTTCTCGCTCATCGAGCGGATGCATACGTTCTGGCTCGGCCATTGCGAAGGATCGCCGAGCACCGCCGGCCCATCGCGAAGCACAATACGCTGAATCTCCGGTTCCAGCGCCATCTCGATGTAGGCGGTGCATTCGTCGACAAAACCCTGCCAGAGAGTGTCCGCCCTGGCCGAAACGATTTTCAGCCGGGCCAACATTTCCGCATCGATCTCGGCGATAACTGCCTGGAGAAGGCCCTTCTTGTCGCCGAAGTGGTGATAAAGCGCGCCGCGCGTCAGCCCGGCCGATGCGGTGAAGTCGTCCATCGAGGCCTCGGCATAGCCGACAGTGCCAAAGGCATGGCGCGCCGCAGCGACCAGCTTGGCGCGGGTCTCGGTGATCATCTCTTTGCGTGGTTTGTGCGCCATTGCCCCTTCTTTCTCATACGCCTCGTATATTAATTGACATACGCCCCGTATGCCATTATCTGATTTGCATACGCCACGTATATAAGTGGCCCGGCCTCAAAAATCCAGGAGTATTCACATGCCCAATCCCTATCGCGAAATCTTCAAGGCAAGGGGAGCCAAAGGCTTCGCCGCTGCCGGCTTCGTTGCCCGGATGCCGATGGCCATGGCTCCGATCGGGATCGTCGCGATGCTGTCGCAGACACATGGCGAGTACTGGCTGGCCGGCGCCGTCTCCGCGACATATGCGCTGGCCAATGCTTTTGCCGCGCCGCAGATATCGCGGCTGGTCGACCGGCTCGGCCAGGCTCGGATTGTGGTGCCCACCACCGTCATTTCCGTGCTCGCTTTTGTAGTGCTGATTGCAGCGGCCAATCAGGACTGGCCGATATGGACACTGTTCGCGTCAGCGCTGCTGGCCGCCGCGATGCCCAGCATCCCCGCAATGGTGCGCGCGCGCTGGACAGAGCTCTTCCGGGATCGCCCCGAGATGAACACCGCGTTCGCTTTCGAGTCGGCGGCCGACGAGCTGGTCTACATCTCCGGGGCTTCGCTGTCGGTAGGCCTGAGCGTCGCCCTTTTCCCGGAAGCGGGAATGTTGGCGAGCACGTTGTTTCTCGCCTTCGGCTCGACCGCCTTCATCATGCAGCGCTCGACCGAGCCGCGAGTGCGACCGGTGGAACTTGGTTCGGGCGGCTCGGCAATCCGCCTGCGGCCAGTCCAAATCATCACCTTGGCCCTGATCTTTATCGGCGCGACCTTCGCAACCACGGAGGTGAGCACCGTCGCGATCACCAAGGAGCTCGGCCAGCCGGGCGCCGCCAGCCTCGTCATCGGCGTCTACGCGCTCGGATCGTTCGTGGTCGGTATTGTCATCGGTGCCCTGAACCTGAAAACGCCGCTGCAAATTCAGCTCGCCATCGCGGTCGCAATCATTGCGCTCACCGCGCTGCCGCTGCTCGTCGCCGACACGGTGCCTCTTCTGGCGCTGGCCGTCTTCGTCAGCGGCGTAGCGATCTCGCCGACCTTCATCACGGCATTCGGCCTGATCGAGCGGCGCGTGCCGGAGGCGATGCTGACTGAGGGTGTCACCTGGGTGATGACCGGCATAGGCATCGGCATGGCGCTCGGCTCCTTCGCCGCCGGCTGGGTGGTGGACGCCTTCGGCGCGCAGAGCGGGTTTCTGGTGTCGGTGGCGGCGGGCGCAATCGCGCTGGTCATCGTGCTCGCCGGCCAGCGCAGCCTTGCCACACGGGATTGCGACACCTCCGCATGCGAGGCAGCCGCGGTTCCTGCTGAATAATGTCCGGCTGTACGTCCGGTCCCGACAGGGCCGGACGAATGCCAGCGTCGCTGGGCCCGCCTAGAGGATCTCGGTGTTGGCGATATGGATGCCAAAACCTTCCAACCCGACATAATGGCGTTCGCGCGAAGCGATCAGGTTGATCGAGGAAATGCCCAGATCCTTCAAGATTTGCGCGCCGAGACCGATCTCGCGCCATTCGTTTTCGCGGCGACGCGCCTCTTCATGATCCTCGCGGTCGCCGGCAGCCGGCCGGTTGCGCTCCTGATGGGCGACGCCGACCGAGCCCTCGCGCAGATAAACGATGACGCCGCGCTTGCGCTCCCCCATCGATTTCATGATGCCGTCCAGCCTGTGGCTGGTGCCGAAGACGTCGGTCACCACGTCCTCGGAATGCAGCCGCACCGGCACCTCCTCGCCGTCGCGGATATCGCCGAAGACGATCGCCACATGGTGCATCGAGTCCCAGGGCAGCGTGTAGGTAAAGACCTGCGCCTTGCCGCCAGGCGTGTCGATTTCGGAACAGGCAACGCGCTCGACCAGCGTTTCCTTGCGCTGGCGGTAGGCGATGAGGTCGGCGACCGAAATCTGCTTCAACCCGTTCTTTTCGGCGAAGGCCTGCACCTGCGGTCCGCGCATGACGGTACCGTCGTCGTTGACCAGCTCGGAAATGACGCCGATCGGCGGCAGGCCGGCGAGCTTGCAGAGGTCGACCGCAGCCTCGGTGTGGCCCGAACGCATCAGCACGCCGCCTTCCCTAGCGATCAGCGGAAAGATGTGGCCGGGGCGGACGAAGTCGGAAGCGCCGACATTGCCGTTGGCGAGGTTGCGCACGGTCAGCGTGCGGTCGTCGGCCGAAATGCCCGTTGTGGTGCCGTGCTTGAAATCGACGCTGACGGTGAAGGCGGTGGTGTGGGCCGAATCATTGTCGGCGACCATCGGCTGCAGGTTGAGCCGCTTGGCTTCCTCGCGCGGCATCGGCGTGCAGACGATGCCGGAGGTGTTGCGGACGATGAAGGCCATCTTCTCCGGCGTGCAATGGACGGCCGCGACGATCAAATCGCCTTCGTTCTCGCGTCCATCATCGTCCATGACGACGACAATCTCGCCGCGTTCGAAGGCGCGCAGAGCTTCGACGATTTTCTTCTGGTCGTAAGGCATGGGCGCTCGTTTCACTCGCAGGGAGTAGGGGAATAGGGCAGTAAGAGAGTAGGGGAAAGGAAAAAATGACTGGGGGCTCAGCGACAACGGGCCCTACTGCCCTACTGCCTTCCCGTCTGTCCCCGATGACGCAAATAGTGATCGGCGATCGCGCAGGCAACCATCGCCTCGCCGATCGGCACGGCGCGGATGCCGACACACGGGTCGTGCCGGCCCTTAGTCATGATCTCGATGTCGTTGCCGTCCTTGTCGATCGACTTCCGCGGGGTCAGGATCGACGAGGTTGGCTTGACGGCAAAGCGGGCGACGATCGCCTGGCCGGTCGAGATGCCGCCGAGGATACCGCCGGCATTGTTGGACAGGAAGACCGGCTTGCCGTCATTGCCCATGCGCATCTCGTCGGCATTCTCTTCGCCGGTGATGAGGGCGGCCTCGAAGCCGTTGCCGATCTCGACACCCTTGACGGCGTTGATCGACATCAGGCCCGAGGCGATATCCTGGTCGAGCTTGGCGTAGATCGGCGCTCCGAGGCCTGCCGGAACGCCGTCGGCAACGATCTCGATAACCGCACCGACCGACGAACCCGCCTTGCGGATGCCGTCGAGATACGCGGCGAACACGGCGACTGAGGCCGGATCGGGCGTGAAGAACGGGTTTTCGGCATCGCCGACGAAATTCCAGTTCCAGTTGGCGCGGTCTATTCGTTTTTCGCCCATCGACACCAATGCGCCGCGCACGGTCATGCCGGGCACGACCTTGCGGGCCAAGGCTCCGGCCGCCACCCGCGCCGCCGTCTCGCGGGCCGAAGAGCGGCCGCCACCGCGATGATCGCGCAGGCCGTATTTGGTGTCGTAGGTATAATCGGCATGACCCGGCCGATACTGGCGGGCGATCTCGCCATAGTCCTTGGAGCGCTGGTCGACATTCTCGATCATCATCGACACCGGCGTGCCGGTGGTGATCATGGTCTCGCCGTCCTCATCCAGGATGAAGCCGGACAGGACCTTGACCTCGTCGGGTTCGCGGCGCTGCGTGACAAAACGCGATTGACCGGGACGGCGCTTGTCGAGCTCGGCCTGAATCTCCTCCAGCGTAAAGCGGATGCCGGGTGGACAGCCGTCGACCACGCAGCCGAGCGCTGCGCCATGGCTCTCGCCCCAGGTGGTGACGCGGAAAAGATGGCCAAACGTGTTGTGAGACATGGATCCAGCCCTGCCGGCATCGGAGCCAGCTTAGCGCATGACCCTGAAAATCGGAGCGACTTTCGGAAAGGATCCTGCGCAAATCAAAAGTGCTACAGCGTCTTTTGCGCGTCAGGACGCGCGGCGCTGTAGTCTGCGTTCTATTGGCGTTTTCCGCAGTGGTCAAACTGTGATGCGGCGGATTTAGTTTTGACACATTCGGTTGGTTTCTGGTCTGCTCCATCTGCCCGTTGAACACCCGCCGCCACCGTGCCGGCGCAATGATAAGAGGACGATGATGCGTATCCTGATCGGCGCCGTTGCCGCCACATTGCTGATTTCCACCGCCGCCTTCGCCGGTCAAACCGAGGGACTGATCAAGGCGGTCGACAAGGAAACGCTGACGCTGACACTCGACGACGGCAAATCCTACAAGCTGAATCCCGAAACCGATCTCGAAGCGCTGAAACCCGGCATGGATATCGTGATCGCCTATGACGAGACAAACGGCGAGAACATCATCACCGACATGCAATTGCCGGATGGCGATTAAACCGAATAGAGTCTTCCCAGCGGGTCATCCCGAAGCCGGCAGGTGGAAACGAGCACACAGCGACATAGGCGCCACGGGAATACTGGTCATCGAACGACCGAAATTTGCCGAAAACGGAACGTCCGCTGTCAGGGCGCTGCACCACGGCGGCGACCAGCCCTATACGATGTCGCAGGCGATCGACGCGACGGGGCAAGGCCCTAACCTGACTCTATGCTCTCTTCACGATTCTCGGTTTAGTCGTTCGGCGGGGTTGAGCAGCGCCCTCAAGGGCCAAGGCCAACCGCTTCTCGTCTTCGATGGCGCGATCGACTGCCTCAATTTCCTCTTGGAGCGCCTTCAACTCGGCTCCGTAGCTGGAGCCGTCGCTGTCCCCGATCTGAAAGCCACTTGCCCGCATTGCGTCGCGAGTATGATGGACGTTACGGACACCTTCGCGTCGAGTTGTGACCAGGATTTCCCTGAACTCTCCAAGACGTTCAACGTGATTGCGAGTCATTGCGTTCTCCTATTTCGCCGTCAGAACGGCTAAAACTTACGGAGATACTCTCGACAAAGCATGAGTGCGGAAGCTCAAATTTGAACGTCTTGCAATGACGTGGAGCGCGGCAGGCAGAAAATTGGCTTGGGACCGACCACCGAGCAGGTGCTAGAGCGTTTCATCTCTTGAGAGAATCGTAGGATTCCCAAAGCGGCGTGATTGTGATTCAAGATGCTGGCTGGACGGAGGCCA
>NZ_JAMYNS010000028.1:0-56269 GCF_040319125.1 Mesorhizobium sp. M0938
CCAAAGAAAGCTTGACGCCGGCACCGCGGTGCTCAGGGGCTCATGGCCGCCGGATACACGTCTGCGGTCTTCACCGGATGGGTACCTTTCGGGCAAGTTCCGCAGGTTCAAGGAGATCGTTGACGGCGCCGCCACTTGGGAGCTGCGTCGAGTGCATGGTCGAGCTTGCCGCCCAAGGTACGTGGCTTCGAAATGCGTGCGATTGCGCCTCATTCAAGACCGGTAGCGGGTGGTCGCCGACATACAACGGGGCGCCGGCGACTGAAACGAACCCGTCGGCCACGACGGAGCAATCCTGCCGCCTGACCAGGCGCGTGGAAAAGTATCACAACGGTGACCACAGCGTCGCTTCAGGCCGTCAAAAGCTATTGCCGTGCATCAAGGCGGGCTAGGTGACCCGTCGGAGGCCGGCACCAGCGGCTTTGTCGGGACAAGACCATGCTATTGGGATTTGGCCGCCGCAGCCGCGAGCATCGCTTCTCCCATCGCAATGGCCCCTTGGGCACGCAGCATTTCACCAGGGTTCTGAATGTCGCGCAAGTCTTTGTTCTGGCTGAGTTTTGATTTTCCAACCAGGCCGGTGATCTCGATCTCCAGGGCGACGATTGCCTTAACCATCGTGTCGATGAAGTCCTTCGGCGCGTCGCCCATCTTCCACGGGGCAGGCTGCGAGGCTTCTTGCATATGAGTGAGCTTCGCCACGTTACGGCGTACATATCGCTCATCATCCCGGACAGTGATGCGTCCGTGGGCGTGGACGACGAGATAGTTCCACGTCGGCACCTGCTTGTGGAGTTCGTACTTGCTTGGATACCAGTTCGGCGAGATGTAAGCGTCGGCCGCACGGAAGATTACGAGAACCTCATCGCCATTGGCGACTTCCTCCCAGACTGGGTTCTTGCGAGCGACATGGCAATTGAGAACGCCCTTGTCTCCCTTCGAGCGGTCAAGCTCGAAGGGGAGGTGGTTCGCGTCCAGTGTGCCTTTGCTTTGGGTGACGAGGGTACCAAGCGGGTGTTTCTCGATAAGCTCGAACAGGGCGTTCTGATCAGGGACGGCAAAATGAGGCGGAACGTACAACGGTTTATCTCCTGTCGCGAATGTGCGGTTGCTAGTAATCGGCGGAGCCTTACGGAACGGGCTCCTGAATCTTCGCTGCCGTCGACGAGTGCCCCGGATCTCGGTGTCCACCACGCTCAAGAACCGCCATCGAGAAATGGGCGGGCACATCAGATGCCGCCGCGTATGAGTGCGGTTGGTCAGTGACAAGCCGCGCACTCTCGCCTTCGCTTAAAATGACCACATGGGTACCTACCACAACGCTCAGGGCACCCTGACTGACCGAGATCAACTCGCGCGTATCCGGACTATGAGCATCCGCGGAAAACACGTCGCCCGGCATAATGACCCAGCTCCACAATTCGAACATCGTGCGTCCCGAGGTCGACGAATGCAGTTGTGCAGAGCTTCCCTTGGCGCTCGTCCAAAGCCTCCTGGTCTCTGTCCGCTCGATGGGAAGGCACACCGTGGAAGGGTGCTCGTTCAACAAATCGGCCACCGAGAGCGAAAACGCCGCCGCCAGCCGACACAGTATGCCGATACTGGGGTTCGCCCTACCCTGCTCCAGCGCGACCACGGTTCCCTTGGACAGGCCGCTCAGTTTTGCCAGTCGATCCAGGGTCAGGTTTTGGTCACGCCTCAAGTCTCGGATCCGGACCGCTATCGCTTGCCCAAGGACCTGCTCGGCATCAAAGGCTGTCGTAACATCGGTCATTATATTGACTTAGGACCTCGGCTCACCTATTGCGGTCAGTATAATGACCGGGGCGAAATTGCAACTGCCCGTTAGGAAGGAAATAACCGATGCGTTTTGAGACGAAGGCGATCCACTGCGGCCGAGGGGTCGACGCGTCCACGGGGGCCGTATCCATGCCGCTGCACACCAGCACGACGTTCGAACGCGGCGTCAACGGGTCATTTCCGTCCGGCTTCGAATACACAAGGGATGGAAATCCTACACGCAATGCGTTCGAGGCGGCCATGGCGACGCTTGAGGGAGGGGAAGACGGCATCGCCTTCGCTTCGGGCATGGCCGCAATCGCTGCAGTTTTCGAGAGCCATCCGTCGGCGGGTCGGATCGTTCTGCCGGATGACATGTATTTCGGCATTCGTTCGCTGATCGAAGAGACCGACATTGGGTCTCGCTTCGACTTTGCCCCAGTCGACATGCGCGATTTGGACGCTTTGCGCGCCGCGGTGACATCGAAGCGGACTGGCCTCGTCTGGATCGAGACGCCGTCAAACCCGATGATCCGCGTTGTCGACATTGCGGCCATCTGCGCAATCGCGCACGAGGCAAACGCCTTGGCGGTGGTGGACAATACGTGGGCCACCCCAGTGCTTCAACTGCCACTCGAAATCGGGGCAGACGCAGTGATGCACTCGGCGACAAAGTACATTGGCGGCCACTCGGATTTGATGGCCGGTGTCGTCATTGTCCCAAACGCGTCACCCCTCGGTCGCCCATTGCGGATGGTCCAGAAACACAAGGGCAGCGTCGCAGCGCCCTTCGACTGTTGGCTGGCGTTGCGGGGCCTGCAGACATTGCCGGTCCGCATGCGCGCCCATTGCGAAGGCGCCCAGAAAGTGGCCGAGGCCTTGGCGTCTCATCCGCGCGTCGAAAAAGTGCTCTTTCCTGGTCTGCAAACTGATCCGGGACACGATCTTGCTACGCGGCAAATGAGCCATTACGGAGCGATGCTATCCTTTATCGTCGAGGGCGGAGCCGATGCTGCAATGGCCGTGGCCGGCCGCCTGAAGATTGTTGTCCGGGCGACAAGCCTTGGCGGGACGCATTCTCTGATAGAGCATCGCGCATCCGTTGAAGGTGCGAAGTCCAAAGCGCCAGGCGGATTGCTGCGAATCTCTGTAGGGCTTGAACATCCTCAGGACATTATCGATGACCTGATGCAGGCCCTAGGCGAAACCTGCAAAGCGGGAGTCCAATGACGGGTGCAAGACTCTGGCGCCGCTTTATGTGGCGGCTGGCGCAGCCGACGATCGGCAGAACAATGTTCCTGCTGAGTAGAACGCACGTCCTCTGGTGAACCGCTACCGCCGTGTCGCATCGTCTCGGGCGCGTGGTCGCATGGGTGATGAACGTCTTCGGGTTTCTGGACGATGGCCACGCGCCCGACCGGAAGCGGAAATACCCAGATTTGCCGTTGACCTGCTGATGCTCAACCTCGTCGGAGATCGCGGTCAGCAGATGGGATGGATGTGCTGGCACTACGGCAGTTTGACAAGCCGGCCATCGGGGCGCTAGCACCGTCCAAAGCCAATAGTCGCAGGGCAGAACTGACCGCACCAAGCGGGCTGCGGGACCCATCAGCTAACGGCCAGGTTGGTACCTCAACGCGCATCAGCACCGTGGATGCCACATTGTCCTTGTTGCGAGCGCGATCTCGGAACTTCGTTGTGACGCAGTCAGTGCACAGAGCGCACCGCTGCAAGCAAATGAGCGGAAGAACGACACCAGTGGAGGTGAGAAGTGATGCGGCGTCAAGATCCTCCGCGCTTTGCGGCAAACACACTGATCCCTCTTCACAACCCGGTCTTTCGTTCTATCTGGACAGCCACGCAGATATCCAGCCTTGGCTGGCTGGTGCAGAGCGTGGCTATAAGCTGGCTCATGGCCACGATTTCAGCCTCCGATCTGATGGTTGCGCTCGTACAGGCTGCATCGACACTGCCCGCGTTCTTCTTGTCGATCCTTGCTGGAGCCATTGCAGACAGCTTCAGCCGCCGTGGCGTGATGCTTGCCGGACACTGCCTGATCGCACTGGCATCCACGGCGCTGGCACTCTCTGTGGGACTGGGCTTTGCTAGTCCATGGCTAATCCTGGGACTGAGTTTCTTGGCCGGATGCGGCTTTGCCTTGAACGATCCAGCCTGGCACGCCTCGGTCGGCGATATCCTGGAAAAGCGCGACATACCCGCTGCAGTGACGCTGATGTCGGTGGGGTACAACGTGGTTCGGAGCATAGGACCGGCGCTGGGCGGTGTAATCTTAGCTTTGCTGGGCCCCCTTACGGCTTTCGCCCTCGCTGCGCTAAGTGACCCGGTCCCGTTGAGCGCTGTTCTGCGCTCACAGTGGCAAGTTCGCTCTTCGCCTCTTCCGCGCGAGCGGATGACTACGGCCATTCATGATGGCATGCGATTCACGGCGATATCCTCAGAGATCAGAGTGGCGATCGTGCGTGCAACCCTGTTCGGGCTATCAAGCATCTCGATCCTTGCTTTGCTCCCCCTCCTGGTTCGCGACCAACTGGCGGGAGGGCCAATTGTGTACGGCGTGCTATTGGCCGGCTTCGGCACAGGCGCCTTCATCGCCGGCATTGGCAGCAGCTACTTGAGACGCATCACGTCCCAGAACCGATTGATCACGCTCGCATCCGTTGCTTGCGCAACGTGCTGCCTTTTGATGGCCCTCACATCGTCGGTGGCTGTGGCGGCGATCGCGCTTGCAATCGGTGGCGCTGGCTGGGTTGTCACCTGGACCGGAACCGACGTGTGTGTGCAGTTGGCAAGCCCAAGGTGGGTCGTTGGTCGCACCCTGTCCATTTATTACGCCCTGACCTACGGCGGCATGGCAGCGGGTAGCTGGATCTGGGGTGCTGTCGCGCAGTACTATTCGCTGACGTGGGCTTTGGAAGGTGCTGCAGCGGCACTGTTGCTGGTCGCGGCTGTGGGAAAGCTATTGCCGGTGCGGCTATGGGAGGAATCGGATCAAGCGGCCGTCGACTTCAGGCCACCAGAACTGGCCCTCCCTTTGAAGCCCAGGAGCGGTCCGATCGTGATCAAGGTGGAGTACTCGATACTGGAGGAGAGTATCGATGAATTTCTGAGCTGCATGCGCGAAAGGCGGCGCGTTCAGAGCCGCGCCGGTGCGCGGGACTGGACCCTCCAGCGCGACCTTCAGAAGTCGACGCTTTGGACCGAGACCTTCCGCACGCCGACATGGACGGACTATCTTCGTCTAAACCATCGGCTAACGGTGAATGACAGGGACATAGGCGAGCGCCTTGCCGCTCTGCACATGGGTGATTCTCCGCCTCGCATCTCACTTTCAATCGAGCGGTCGACAAGCCCCGCCCCCGGCAGCCAAGTCCAGCCTGTGCCTTTTGTATCGCGCCCGTGAGAAAACCAAGACTTGTCTGGGCTTGGACACGGAACGAGCTACTCCTTAATGTTGAGCCTGCCCGGATTGCAAATCGTTCCGGCCGGTTAGGCGAACATGAGGATTCGCGTGGCAATTATGTCCATCACGGGTCCCATGTTCAGCCCGACACCCCCTCTGCCGCCAGATCGGCTTGAGCACGGATTCAGGTCGCCTGTCCTTTGCATAGCGGCGGGCAACGAATAGCAAGGGGGCGGAGGGTATCCCCGTCTGCGAAGCGGGGCAGAGGAGGAATCCGCAAGGCGGGTTGCTGGGGAGAGGGGCCGCGCGCCTCTTTCCGCCTAGTTTTCTCCGTTACAAAGTCCTCCCGGGACGGACTGCAAGTTCACGCCAGGGCCAACAGCATGGTTGCTCGCACGGGCGACCGCCGCGTCTGCCGGTCCTGCGAGTAGAATAAGATCGGGAAGTGCGGCTTCATCCTCGATGCCAGAACTCGCATCGCCGTACCGCGGCCGCCAGAGCCCCTTGCGCTGTCACGAGTCAGCCCACCTTCTAGCTGGCAGCCCATCGGGAGCCGATCCGCAGCACCTGTCGGCGCGCCTTCCGTGTCAACGCAGAACATGATGCATATTCCCAGCGCTTTTTGACAGAGCGAACTACAAAATGCAGAACACTGACTCTCCGCCAAATGAATGCTGCGAGCAAGCAGCAGGCGGAGGAACTCCGTCTGGGCTGAGTACCTGTTTCAACGCGGACAAATAAATTGTAGCCAGTTCACGAAACGCCGGGCCCGCTCCTCTGGCGTCCGATCGTCCAGGAAATCCCCTCGGCGCGCACCACGCCAGACACCTCCTTACCGATATGATGCTCAAGCACCGGCCGCCAAGGCACCAGCGTGAACTCGCGCGATTTCTCGATGACACCGTATTTTCCGCCGGCGAGCTCGACGCAGCGGCGCAGCGTTCCGTCTATTCGATTGCCATGCTGCGCTTCAGAATACGAGAGCCCGAGTTCGTCCGAGAGCTGACTGGCAACACGGTTCAGCTCTCGTTGGCGCAGCATTGAAAGCATGTTGGCGCGATAGATGACCCGATCCTGCGCATCATGGGCAAGACCTTGCGCGATCAGCCACTGCTGTCGGCGGGCCTGGATCTGACGTACTTCGCGACCGAAGCCAGAGTCGCGCAAGGACTCAGGGTGGGCTGATACCAGCTCCTGGTCGATCCAGGTGGCGCCGTCGAAGCCTACTTGGCTCTCCAGCGGCATTGATGAGAGCTTGTCGATGACAACAGGCTGGGCCCTCGCTCGCTGACGCTCGTAATCCGCAACGCGGTTGAGATGGTCGGGCGCGACTGTCCATGTGCCGTCCGGCTCGCGCTCGACGCCACCGGTCGCACGGCGGATCGCCTCCAGTCGCCGCACGTGCGTTTCGGCAAAGCGTTCGGTGGCCGAGGGGTCATGCTTGAGATGGATATCGATGCTGTAGCGCCCGTCGTTGACCGTCGCGATGCCGGCAATTGTGCGGTCGACTTTTCTTGGCCCGGTGTCCCTCGGCCTGACCCGCACTATGCAGCCCTCTGGTGTCGGTTGGGTGGCCTCGCCTTTGCCGATATCAAAATAGTGGCTTTTGCCGTCCACGCCGTCGACGACGAGGTAATGGCGGTCAGTGATTTCGTCGGCCAGCCCGCGCCCGACGACACGTCCGACCACGGTTTGAGCCGACCCGTCGGATCGATCGTGGATAAGATGGTCGGCGGCACTGCGGACGAGCCCCTTGCCGGTCAGCTCGCGATGGATGGTCTTGACGATGTCGCCGCGCGCGCCGATGCGGCGTAGCGTGGCTTCGAGCTCATCCTCCAGGCGCCAGCGACCGGCAGGCATCTCCTCGGCGAGGCCCATCCGCTCGAGCTTGCGCAGGCGGCCCTGGTGCAGCGTCTGGCGAAAGGTGTCTCGGCTGGCCAGTGAGACACACCCCTCATCGTCGCGCATGCGCATCAGCTGCCGGTCGATGCTGGTGAAGCGTTCCTGCTCCATCTCCTGGCGCAAGCGCTGCTCGATCTCGCGGTCGGTGCGCGGGCCAAGGTCGAGGCTAACCAGTTCGGCTGCGCGCTCGCGCAAGCCAGAGGAGATGTAGTCCCGCGCTATGACGAGGTTTTCGCCGTGATTGTCCCTGCCGCGCACGATGATGTGGGTGTGGGGATGGCCGGTGTTGAAATGGTCGACGGCCACCCAGTCTAGCCTGGTGCCGAGGTCTTCTTCCATTTGCGCCATGAGGCGACGGGTGAGCGGCTTCAGGTCATCATACTCGATACCGTCTTCAGGGGCGACGATGAAGCGGAACTGATGACGGTCACCGTTCGCGCGATCGAGAAAGGCCCTGCCGTCCGCGCGGTCATTGTCGGCAGCGTAGAGCTCGCCACGCTCGCCTTCCCGGGTGACGCCGTCGCGCTGGAGGTAGCGGAGGTGCGCACGAGCCCCGTCGACTCCCTTGCCGGCCAGCTTGACGATGCGTGCCTTGACGACTGCGCGCCGCTGCCGAAACGCCGCGTGGCGGTCGCGCGCTCTAAGAACGGCGGCAGCGGCCCCGCCGCGCCCCACCCGGCTTCCGATGAAGCGGCTGCCACGTCCGCTCCTGCCGCCTGCTCGGTTGACCGCGGCCTGCACCTGGCCAGCGTAGCGTTTGCCCGCCTTCGAGCCGCGCGAGCCAATTTTGCCGAGCTTCGGCGTGAATTCGTTATCCTGCATGCGGCCTCCGATGAACCAGCAGCAAAATCAGAAGCTTGCCCGCCACACCCTCCTGGACTCGGAGGCAACCTCCGGGGAAAACGATGTGCAGACAGACACTTCGCCGCCTCCAGGAGGCGCTGCCTTTATCTTGCCTTCCGCCGACCTGCCTCCCTGCCCCGCCCGAACCACGGTAGCCGCTGCCCTCACCTGCGATCCGGCCGGCCTGACCTTGCTCGCTCCGATCCGAGCGGCACCAGGAGTTGGCCATTCGGGCCGGTCACGGAAACACCGTTTCGGAGAAAAAACAGCGACTGCCCGGACGGGATTCCCGGCGCGCTTTTGGAACGGGATTTGCCGGTGAGCGCGTCCATATCGGCGGCCGAAATGCCCGCCGCCTTGATCTCTTCCAGATACGAAACCGTCTCGCTGGGCAGCGGTCGCCCGCGCTGCAAATGCTGCTCGTAGAGCTCCGGCCCGGCGTTATAGGCTGCAAACAGGCCTGGAAATCCGAAGCGGTCATACATGGCGCGCAGATAGGCAGTGCCTGCCAGAATGTTGTCGCGAGGGTCGTGCGGGACGGCTCCCAGGCCAAGCTCTGCGCGCAACTCCTCGTAGGTGGCTGGCATCACCTGCATGAGGCCAATGGCGCCGGCGCTCGACGTGACCGGCCGCCCATTGAGCGTCGTCTGCCCCCGGCTTTCGGCATCCATGACGGCATAAATCCAGGTCTGTGGAATGCTGAAACGCCGGCTTGCTTCGGCTACGAAGGGCTGCCATCTTGCAAGCTGCGGACTATGGGAGATGACGACCGGCTTCGTGTTGGTCGCGGCGGAACAGGAGCATGGTGCGAGACACGCCATGCTCAGCATAAGGAGGGTCACTCAGTCCATAGCGGCACGAGCCTCCCGATGATGTTTTCGGCCGGCACCGGCCCGAAATAGCGGCTGTCGAACGAGCGATCTTTATCGCTGCCGAGCAGGAAAACCTCGGCGGCGGCGAGTTTTCGGCATGCATTCCACCAAGGCAGCGGACGGTGCTGCGTGTCGGTTGCAAGCCGGCGCGCGGCTATCTCGCCGCCGATGATGATGGCGTCGCCGAAGGTGCAGACATGCTCGCCGGGCAGCGCCGCAAGGCGCTTAATCAGCGGCACGTTGCTGGGCAGATAGAAGCGTTCGGCGGCGAGATCGGCGACCGGTCTTGGTGGGCGGACGAGTACGAGATCACCACGAGCGGGCGATCCGGATGCGACGCGATAGAGGCCGACCGGCGCACTCGCCGAGGCGTTCCAGACCAGCCAGGGCGATGGTTTGCCGAAGGCGGCGAAGCCGATCAGGCCAAGGCCGATTGTGGCAACGACGATCGTCTTGCGGGCTCGAATGCGCCGCAGATGGCTGCCGATCAGACGGATGGTGGGACGCCGGCTCATGAGCGGCCTCCCTCACCGGCCGAGCCGGATTCGTGCGCGCCATCCTCGGGCGCGGTCTCCTGCGCGTGCCCCTTCGACCAGTCGTCGAGTTCGTCGATGTGATAGCGGACATAGCGGCCGTGCTTGCGGAATTGTGGGCCACCGCCTTTGAGGCGCATCTTCTCCAGCGTGCGCTGGGACAGCCCGATATAGAAGGCCGCCTGCGCGGTGTTGAGAAACGGACTGCCCTTCTTGGCGCGGGCTGCGCGTTCGTTTTCGTCGTCCATGATGATCCTCGGTTCGTTACGGCAAGCGAGGCGAGGATCGGCGAGCGAGATCGTTTTGGGGACGGGCGAAGAGTGGGGGGCGAGTTTTCGCCGCCCCTTCGGCGGCCTCACGGGTCCTGAGAGAGGCCCTGCGCCGGTGGGCGGCGCAGGGCTTTGCGGGTCGGCCGGTCAGTCGACCGGGTTCCAGATGATGGCGTAAGTGTCGTCGTCATCCTGGCCGGCGGCGCGGCCCAGATTGGCGTAGAGCTTGCGCGGGCCAAACTCGGGGGCCGCAATCGACAGGCTCACATAGTCCTTGCCGGAGGTCTCGCCGGTGCGGATCCAGGCCGCACCCACTTCGACCCCTTGCGTCAGCACCCGGTAGTCCGGATGGGTGTCGGCGCTCTTTGCCTGATTGGGCACGATGTCGATGTCGGCGCGGACGCTGAGCGTCTTGAGCTGGCCCTTGTAGCCGCCGTTTTCCTGTTTGGTGACGTATCCGATTGCGGTCATTTTCAGTCTCCTCTTGGTGCTCGCAGGGGACCATTCCCCTGCGATGGCGGACCGTGATGGGCGCGTCCGGACCGCCGGAACCGGCACGGCCGCAGCGATAGCGGAGGACCCGAGCGGGGAGCTTTTTTGAAGCGAAGCGGCGCGAGGAAGCCGCCGCAGGCGGCGGGGAAAAAAGCTGCCGGCGAGGGTTTCGGGCCGGCCGGATCCGCCCATAGGTCGTCAAGCCAGGCGCAGGGGAATGGTCCCTGAGACACAATGGAGACAGGTTGCGCGATCGGGGGCACAATAAGCAGGCGGCACTATGCAGGGGGCCGGCGGCGCAGGCTCTCTCGGCAACCGGATGTACAATTGGCCCCATGCGCCTGGCGCCTCAGCAAGCAATCCGGGGCGGTGCGGGGCTGCCGAAATGGGGGCGAATTGGCGTTGAAATTTATCGCACGCGGCACTGGCTCGGCAAGACGATCAATCGGAGCCGGCGCGGCCCGGAGCGGCGCGCGCGTCCTTAGCGGCAGTACTCGAGAAAACGCCGCTCGGGCCCTGATCGACTATTCGCCACGAACAGCGACTGCTTCCTTGCGCACAGATCGGCGAATAGGAAGGCCTCGCGGCTGGTGTAGCTTTCGGCCGGGAATTTCACCCAGCGCGGCAGCCAGGCCTCAAGCTGAGGCGGCTTCTCGATGTTCTTGCCGCCGATCTCGGTGAGCATCGAATCGGCGATTTCCTCGTCGCGCAAGCGATCGAAAGGCATCGTCCGGTTGCCACCATATGCCCACGACGCGCACGAGATTATCGTCGCCGAGCGCCCACCTTGCGCGCGAACATGCCGGCGGCAGCAAGGGGTCGCGATTGCCGCTGGCCACCACCGGGCAGGCCAACAGCTTGTGCCGCATTTGCCGAATGCGGCGTCAGCCTTGCAGCCGGCAAGGATGGCAGTCACCGTCTCGTTGGCTGCGCGCTGCGACCCGGGGCGCACCTTGGCGATGCAGATCGGCATAATTCTGCATCGGGGCGGGTGAGTCCCGGGCGCCGTCGGGAATGGGCATCTCCTCGCTATCCGGCGTCGGCTCGGTCGTGGCCAGTTGAGCATCGGGCATCGTCATGCCGCAGTCCCTTCTTGCGCCTCGCCTTCCGCATCGGCCTGAAGGCCAAGCAGGAAATCGGCGGCCTTCGAAGCGAGGCTGGCGGCACGGAAAATGGCGCGGTTGTCCTCGCGCAGCACCTTCAGCCATGAGCCGATGTAATCGGCGTGACGCACGGTCGGCTCGATGCCGAGATTGCTGCAGACGAAGGCGGCAGTGATTTCGGCGACCAATTCTTCACGCGCGTAAGCCTTGGAGCCGAAGGAGCCGGAGAGGTCGCGAGCAAGCCGCGTCGGGTGGCCGGTCCAGTGGCCAAGCTCGTGAAAGCAGGTCCGGTAATAGTCGATCTGCTGATGGAACGCCGGCTGCGGCGGCACCTGAATGTGGTCGCTGCCCGGCATGTAGAAAGCGCGATCGCCGCCGACCCTGAAATCCGCACCACTGGCGCGAATCAGCGTTTCGGCCTGCGGCGCGATCTCGCACTGAGGCAGCGGCTCGGCGGGGGCATGGAGGTGTTCCGGAAGATTGTCGCACTGCGCGACATTAAAGACGGTAAAGCGCTTCAGAAAAGGCACGGCCTGTGGTGCATCGCCCTCGTGGCGTGCGCGCTCCTTCTCGTCCTTGGGGACAAAGCGGTCGGCATGCACGATGGTCGTGCCGCGCTCGCCTTTCCTGACATTGCCGCCCAGGGCAAGCGCCTGCCGGAAGGTCAGCCAATTCTGGCTGGGATAGCTGCGCTCGATGACGGCGCCCCACAGGATGAGGATATTGATGCCGGAATAGCTGCGCCCCGTGGACGCATTCCTCGGCAGGCCGAGGCCTGCTTTTGCGCTGCCCCATGGCTTGACCCATGGCACGGTACCGCGCTCCAGCTCGGCAATGATGCGGTCGGTGATCTCCTGATAGAGGCTGGCGCCCGGGCGCCTGCCCTTGCCTGCGCCAGCCTCTCCGCTGGTGGTACGCTTGCTGTTTGCACGCATGTGTTATCCTCCGCTCACCAATCGCCGCGCCTTTCCCCGGAAGCGGGGTGGGCGGCGAGTCGCGACCGGAAGGGCCCGCCCAGTAGGCGGACCGCATCCGAAGGACCGGAACGAAGAGGAGGACCCTGAGCGGCACGCGAAGGGTTGCGGGCTGCCGCAGCGGGTCTAGAAGGGAGTGCCGCCCGCCCCGCGCCACCGGGAAAGGCCAACAGACAAACCGCGCCGCCCGCAAGGGCGGCGGCCGTCACAGCCCGAAGGGCTGCCCACGCCAAGGGGCGAAGCCGAATGGCCGAGACCGCCTGAGCTTGCCGAAGAAAAGCGGGCTCGGTTCACGAGCACCTGGTGCGCGTCGTCAGGCGCGCGGGCGCGCGCCAAGTTTTTTCGCACATGGTCAGGCGGCGCAGTTACGTCGAGAACCCAAAGGCACCGCCGCCGTGCGCGCGGCTTCCTCCGAAAACCAGCGCTCGCCTTTCAACAAATTGAGGCATTGTCCTAGACAATATTCCTGTCCGGATCATGATAGATGCGGCGCGCCCGCTAGGACCGGAGGCTGGACAGAATCTCGCACGGATCAGCGTCAATGGCCGCAGTTATGTCGAGAAACTCGATGACGTCGAGACGCCGCTCTGCGCCCTCGTACTTGGCCACGAAGGATTGGGGACGACCAAGCTTGTCAGCCAGCTGCTCCTGGGTCAGGCCTTTGGCCTTGCGCAGCGAAACCAGCTGGGCCAGAAACCGCTGGTGGCGGGGCGATCGAAGGGATTTGGGCATGGAGGCGAACCGGTCGGGTAAAGACCGGATCAGCGACTAATCCCGGTTTCGGATTATCCCATTTTGGGATATACTGCGTGCGCTCACAGGCGAGGTTCGCAGGCATGAATGGACCAATGGGAACAGATGAGACTCGAAGCTCAACTTTGAGCGATGAAGTCCCCTGGTCGGAGAACCTCACGAGCTACGACAGGGAGCATTTCACAATCTACCTGCGGATCCTGGATGCCTGCGCCGACAATGCCAGCGAAAAGGAGATGGCCGAGCGCATTCTCGGCATCGACCCGTCCATTGACCCGGTCCGCGCCCGCAAAGCTCTTCGCAGCCATATCGACCGTGCGAACTGGATGGTGACGACCGGCTACAAGGAACTGTTCGGCGGCTGATGCACAACGCCCACTGCCACGTGTTTCGAGCAGGCAAGTCTCTGTAGCCAAATTCGGCAGCGCACGGCCGCGACGGCCGGCGCGGCGGGAGCGGTCACAACTGGTTCGCGTGCTGTTTGACTGCCACTTCCAGTGCTTGCATCAAAGGCACAGCCTTGGAGAAGAGGAAGCCTTGAGCGGTTCGGCAGCCAAGCTTGTGCAGGGTTTGCCGATCCGCCTCTGTTTCGACGCCCTCGGCCATGACCTCGATCCCGAGCATGTCACCGAGTTCGATGACCGATTTGACAAGCAGTCGGTCCTCTCGGGACTTGGCCAAGCCGCGAATGAAGCCCTGGTCTATTTTCACCTTGCGTATCCGACGGTCCTTGAGAGATGCCAAGGTAGAAAAGCCGGTGCCGAAGTCATCGAGCGCGATGGAAATACCGGCATGTGAAAGCCGTCCGAGCTTTTCATCCACTCTGTCCGGGTCCACCGGCGATTCTTCGGTAATCTCGATTTCGAACATCGTCGCAGGCAGGCCTCTTGCCGCCAGACCATCCAGAACCATGTCGTCGATATCGCCGGCTTCCAGTTCGCGAGGGGAAACATTCATCGCCACACGAATGTCACGACAGTCAGCTTTCACCAAGCCGTCGATAAAAGCACAACAGTCGGCGAATACGGTTTGCGTCAGCAGCTGAAGCATTCCGGTTTCGCGTGCGGCCGTGATGATTTCGGGTGGAGAGATGGCACCATGCGTCGGATGGGACCATCTCAGCAAGGCTTCAAAACCGACCACCGTCTCGGTTTCGAGTTTCACGATCGGCTGGAACCAAGGTTGCAATCTTCCCGTCTTTATCGCCGAATGAAGATCCCGTTCGATCGACTGGCGACGTTGCAGTTCCCTGTCGAGTTCGGCATCGAACAGGCAAAATTCGTTCCTGCCATGGCGCTTGGCCGTATACAGGGCGATATCCGCCCGCAACAACATTTCAGTCAGGCTCGGCGTCTGCGCCAAGTATATCCCTATCGATGCCCCGACCCGAACGGACGCGACCTCGATATAGGGGCGAGCAATTTTGGCTATGATATTGGAGGCGAGATCACTGGCAGAAAGCGAAGCTCTCGTTGAGGGAAAAACCAGCACGAATTCATCGCCGCCGATACGAGCGAGCGTTGAGCCTTCGGGTGCTTCCTGCTCTATGCGGCGGGCGATCATGACAAGCAGTTCATCACCGGTCCTGTGACCGTAGGTGTCGTTGACAGATTTGAAGCCGTCCAGATCAATCAGCATTGCCACGAAGGGGCCATCCGCGGTCTTGAACCGACCGATGGCGTGTTCAAGGCCCCGCCTGTTGAGAAGGGCGGTCAGATGGTCCTCCCTGGAGTTGCGCTCCATTTCCGACGCAAATCGCTCTGCCTCGTGTCTCAGGCGGCTTGCTTCGCGGAAGCGCGCCTGCCCAACAAACGAAGCTCGGACCAAGCCGCCCATGAAGAGCAGAACGGTGAAAGCCAGAATGTAGCGTTCAAAATTGCCTTTCGCCAAAAGGCACGCCACCGTGATGAGGAGTGGAGGTGTGATGAAGCTGGTCGCCGCCGCGGCATACGAACTGCCATATGTAACCGCACCAGCTGAAATGCCCGCCAGTATGACCAGATGCATCGGTGCTTGTGGTGTTGTGTATCCAACAGTCAGCACGGCCGGGAAGGACCAGGCAAACCCTGCCAGAAGGGCAAGGACGCCAAACATGCGAAGGCGCGGCAAAACGCCAAGCAAATCCTGATGGCGCCCCGTTTCCTTTAGCTGAAAACGGGCGAGTGCAAGCCGGGCGGCATTTAGCGCATTGACGACCAGGAACCAGCTTGCAGCGGCAAAGCCGCCGCCAGAAAGGGCCTGCACCGCGCAAATCAGGCCTGACAGGATCGCGCTTATCGGCATCGACACGAAGAGCCCGGCCCTCAGGTCAGCAAGCTGATCCTGACGGATTTTGGCCTCCAGCGATTCTTCTTCCTTTAGGGGTGCCATGAATGGACCAGCTTGCTTGCGTCGTTGTTCGCGAGGACCAAACCTATGCAAGCCCACTGAAGGACGGGTTAACTACCCAGCGAGGGTAACCAGTGCGCTCACCATGCTGCGGGTCACACCTTTGGCTTAGCATTGCCGAATCATCAAGGCTTCGCCCGCGCGCGTGCCTTGATCCGAATCATGCCATGATCGGCAACGTCACCAGGAGACAGCCTTGCCCCGCGACGACGCGCGCCAGCAAGACAAGGAAGCCTCGCCGAGACAGCGTTCCAGAGCGGCAGCGCTCTGTGCGATTCACCGCCTGAGCATGGCCGAAATGCCATGGCGGACAAAGGGAAGATGTTGGGCAAAGCGGAGCGCAGCATGTCTTGCAAGCCGTGCCGCCGGGTGCTCGCTTGAGTAGAGACCGACAAGCATGTTGGTGGCATGATAGAGCGGCCCCGCCGACAGCCGCAGCCGGCTTTCGTATCTGCCGAGCATGTCGGGATCGGCAATGTCGCGGCGGGCGCGACATGCTGTCAGTATTTTATGAGCGAGTTGCTTCTGGCCGCCGAGGCCGATGTTGAAGCCATGCGCCGTCACCGGGTGCATGCCGATGGCAGCATCGCCGATCAGTGCCGCACTCGGAGCCGAGAACTTGTGCGCCCAGGTCGTGACCAGCGGATAGGCATGGCGGGTGCTTGCCAGGGTCATCTGCCCGAGGCGTCCTCGACACCGGTTCATCAATTCCATGCGGAACAATTCGTCGTCGAGAGCAAACAGTCTGTCGGCCTCGCTTGAGCGCAAAGTCAGAAGCAGCGACGACACGCCTTGCATGAGCGGCAACATCGCTATGGTCTGATGGTGGTCGAACCATTCGACCGCGATCTGGTGATGGACGCGCTCGTGCCTCACTCGGCAAATCAGCATGGAGTGGCCAAGCGGATGGATGTTGGCGCCAATGCCGAGCAGGTCGCGCATCGGGGACAAACGCGAATCCGCTGCTACGAGCAGCCGAGCGGCCAATTGCCTGCCATCAGAAAGCGTTATGACCGCCTCGTCTTCGCTATTTGTTGCATTGACGACCGAGTTGCCGCACAGCAGCCGGGCATGATCCTGGAAGTGGACAATTTTGAACAGGGCATCGCGGATCCGACAATTTGGGACCAGAAATCCGAGTGGTTCCCCAGATCCGCTGGGAGCATCGAAGCTCAGGGCGAAAGGGCTGGATCCGTTGAGCACGCGCGCGCCATGAAGCGGTGATTTGTCCGATGCGGGGATGGCATCCCAGGCGCCGAGCTCGCGAAGGATTCTCACTGATGCGTGGGTCAGCGCGATCTCGCGACCGTCGAAAGCCGGATTCGCCAGGCTGTCGAGCGACTGCCGTTCAACCACTGCCACCTTGAGTCGGCTCCAGGCGAGCGATGCTGCGAAGGCAAGTCCGACCGGCCCAGCTCCGACGACAATGATGTCGAATGTGTCGACATAGCCGGCCATCAGCGTGCCGCCATAGCGGCTATCTTCGATACGAAGCGCTCTTGAAGCATCGCAATCACCCACGGTTTGCCGCTCATCTCCCCAACTCGATAGACATGCGTTCTCCGTTGGAAGCCTGGTCAATGAAACCATGCCGATGAAGAGATAACGCTGATCTGGATCAACCAGGCTCGACAAACCCGGCAGCGGCGGGTTCACGGTCGAGTGGTCGATTGCCGTGAAAACGTCTCCATGTCTGGGCATTCTGAATGGTCGGCTTCCCAATCGCGTGCCCCTCCTGGCCACAGGTTCGGCAACGTATTGTGGCTGATCCGTTCTTCGCACGCGCGCCGATATCGGCATGACGCGGGCAATCGCCAGCAAAGATTCGGTCGACTGACGACCAGCATCCGCACAGTCGTTGGCGCCGCCAACCGGTTCAGCCTCGCGGCTCTTCCCGATCGATAAGGACCCGCTCGGCGGAGCCGTGTCGAGATCTTCGTATTGGCCGCTCTTCAAGATCCACAGGAAGCCCCGGTCCAAGCCCCACCAAAACAGGCAGCGGCCATCGCATTTCTGTCAGGACGGGCGTCTTGCTGCCGACAGCGTGCTCTCCGACCATAACGCGCTAGACGCCGAAGGAACTCGCCGACGGCCTCATGTCCAAGTGATGTGGGAAGGGAGCAAACCAAAGGGACTCTGCTTGGCGTCCCCGCTTTTTTCGCAGCTATGAAACCATCACTGAGAACGGATCCGTACTGAGGAGGAGGCGGTCCTTGACTTGCCCGACGCCGGCAACCTTCTCAGCCGCAACGATCGCTGCCTTCCGCTGACGCTCGTCGACAATCGCCCCCTTCAGTTCGACAAGGCCGTCGCTGACCCTCACATCGATCAAGTCACCACCGCTCCAGGTTTGTGGCTGCAGTTCGGCAAGGATAGCCTTGCGGATCAGTTCGTCATCGGGTGGCGTGTCGCCGAGATGACGTGTGTGGTCATCACCTGATGGATGATCCGTCCATTCGAGCGCACACATAGTCATTGGCGGTTGTGCCCGGGCCAAGATCAAGCTCCAGCCAGCGCGGACGCACACGCTGGGTTCCGAGTTCCTCTCGGCGCAAGAAGTCGCTTTTGCTTACAATGCCAACCAAGGTGCCGTCGCTGGTCGTTACCGGCAGGCAGCTGACTTTGCTTGAAAGCATGACCGCTTCGGCGATCGTCGCGTTCGCATGCGTCGTGATGACTGGCTTTGTCATTAAGGATTCGGCTTGCATCCTCACCCTCCTGATCTTTCGTCGGACGACGATAGGACATCCCGACCCGCGGCGCGTTGGATCTGAATCACTTGGAACGAGTGGCATTCTCCGCGCCGTCGTCGCTGTCGATGAGGATTCGCTCGGCGGCACCGTCGAGATCTTCGTACTGACCACTCTTCAAAGCCCACAGGAAGCCCCCCAGGCCAAGCGCACCAAGAAAGAGTGCCACAGGTATGAGGTAGGCAAGGGTTGTCATGAGAATTGGGCCAATTTGGTGATGTTGGAACGCCTGTCGCGCCGAACATTTCTCGCCGGCGAATTTGGCACCGAACTCTGCAAGCGCAGCGCATTTCCGATCACAAGGAGCGAAGAAGCGGACATGGCAATCGCGGCGATAAGAGGCGTGACATGCCCCAGTATGGCGATCGGCACGGCGATGGCATTGTAGACGATCGCAATCGCGATGTTCTGGCGGATCAGGTGTCCCGCCTTGCGCGAGACGTTCAGCGCGAGAGACACTGCCAGAAGGCTTTCGCGCAGGAATACGAAGTCGGCGGCATTGCGGCCAATGTCGGCGGCGGTGGCCGGAGCGATCGAGACATGCGCCGCGCTCAGCGCCGGCGTGTCGTTGAGGCCGTCGCCAACCATCAGAACCTTGTGTCCGTCTTTCGCCAGGGTCTCGATGCGCTCGACTTTGCCTGACGGCAGCAGGCACGGGACGAAGTCCTCGATACCCAGCTTTTCTGCAACTTCACCGCAGGCGCCGGCAGTATCGCCCGACAGCATTTGCATCGACACCCCAGCATCGTTCAATCGCTTGATCGCCGCCGCCGCGTCGGCGCGCAGCGCATCCTCGAAATCGAAGGTCGCGACAATGAACCCGTCTTTTGTCAGGACCGTTCCACCATAGCCATGTTTGCCTTCACCTCCGGTCCGGGCCTTCCAGCCGGCCCATCTGCGTCGACCTAGCCGCCAGGCGCTTCCCGCGTCGGTGGCTTCGATTCCAAACCCTGGATGCTCGGTGACGGCATCAAATTTGTACTGCCCGCCGGGATGGGCAAAACCGGCTATGGCCTTTGAAAAAGGATGGCGGGAATGCGCAGCCATGTCTCCCGCGATTGCCAGCATGGCCGGATCGATCGACGATGCATTGACCAGCCGGGGCTGGCCGAGCGTGAGCGTCCCGGTCTTGTCGAACACCGCTGTATCAATCGTCGCTAGGCGCTCCATGGCCGAACCGTCCTTGACCATGATGCCGCTCTCGAACAAACGCCGCGCGGCGACCACCTGAACGATCGGTACGGCGAGGCCGAGCGCGCAGGGGCATGTGATGATCAGAACGGCAATGGCGATGGTTGTCGCCCGGTGCCAGTCGCCGGTCGCCGCCATCCAGCCAAGGAACGTCGCGAAGGCTGTGAGATGAACCACCGGGGCATAGAGCGCTGAAACGCGATCGGCGATCCGGCGATAATACGCGCGGCCGCCCTCTGCAGCCTCCATCAGCCGAACCATTTCCGCCAGGAACGAATCCTTCGCGGCGGCTGTCGCCTCAATCGTCAGCGGGCCGGTTAGGTTGAGGACACCACCCTGCACGGCTTCGCCTGCTGCGACGCTTCGAGGCGTGCTCTCGCCCGAGACAAGCGAACAGTCCAGATCCGATGCCCCTTGAAAGATTTCGCCGTCGACGGGTATCCTTTCGCCGGCAGCAATCAGCAGCTGCATCCCTGGTTCGATCTCGCCAACCGGCAGGTAGTCGCGTGTACCATCGCTGCGCAGCACCATGGCGCCACGCGCCGCCAGCTGCGACAAGCCTTTCACCGCAGTCCGGGCGCGCTCCCGCATGACATGATCCAGCGTGCGGCCGATCAACAGGAAGAACAGTAGCGACACCGATGCATCGAAATAAGCGTGGTCGCCATGGTTGATCGCCTCATAGAGGCTCATGGTGTAGGCGAGGGACACTCCGACCGCGATCGGCACATCCATGTTCATGCGGCCGTGACGCAGCGCATTCCAGGCCGAGCGGAAGAAGATGCCGCCGGCGAAGGCCAGTGCCGGGATCGCGATCAGCGCCGAGACCCAATGAAACAGGTCCCGCGTTGCGCCTTCGGCGCCGGACCAGACCGAGACTGAAAGCAGCATGATATTGCCCGCCGCAAAGCCGGCGACAGCAACGGCGCGGATCAGCTCCGAAAGCGTCTTGTCCTTGTTGTCGACCTCGGGGTCGAACAGATGCGCCTCGTAGCCCAGCCGTCCCAGCGCGGCGACGAATGGTGGTACCTGGTTTCCACGCCAGCGGACCGCGACCCGCTTCGTCGACAGGTTGACACGAGCGCTCTCCACTTGATCGAGCTTTCCCAGTGCTGTCTCGATCGCCTGGATGCAGGCCGCGCAATGAACCGTGGGGACCGAAAGATCGGTCTGGCGAAGACCATCGCCAAGCGAGCGGCTCGCCAGCCTGATCTCCTGGCTGGACGGCAGAACCGATCCGGCGTTGACCAGATCAAGCGCCATTTCGGCGCCCGGTGCACAACAACTCATTGCAGCGCTCCATTGGAAATCATGATCCTGCGGACGTCGCGATACGGTTTGTCCAGACCGGCGTCGGCGTCGACTTCGACAATCCAGACGCCGTCCTTCGGCATGTGCTGGGCTGCGAATTCCTGGCCCGAGGCGGGTGCGAGGGTGACCGACTTGTCCTCCTTCTCGTATGCGGGATGGCGAAACAGCACCTTGACGCCGTGCAAGGGAACCGGCTTGCCGGCGGCGTCGGTGAGGCCGTAGCGGACTTCGCCCCATGCAATGGTCAGCTTGCCGGTCCAGCCAAGGGCTGCTGCGCGCGCCCCTCCTCGGCCTGCTTGTTGAATTGCTGGCTCGCCACATAGGTGTTTTCGACGACAAGGCCGGTCCAACTTGTGTTGGCGAGCGTGGCCATGGTCAGATTGACCGCGATGACCACACCGAAGAAGGCAAGGATGGTGAACAGCATGTGCCTGCCGGTGAATTCGCGGGTTTTTTGTGTTCTGGCGCTCATCTGGCAGTCTCCGGCGCGTTGAAGGTGGCGGTGTATTCGTCCGACTCGAAGCTCGCCTTGTCCTCGACACGGAACTTGAAGGTCTGCGCTGTGTCCTGGATTTGACCCGCTGGCTGGCGCACGAAGACCTTCAGCATTTTCAGGCGGTCGGGTTCGACCGGAATGGCGAAAGAACGGCCTGCCGGGATGTCGTCGCCGACGACGCTCATCTCGCCCCCGTGCAAGCCCTGCATCGTGACAACAATGGTCCGCGGTTCGGGGATCATGTTGAGCAGCTTGACGGTGTAGCCGTTGCGGATCGAGCCGTCGGAGAGCGTGACGAATTGCGGATTGCGGTCATGCAGCACGTTGACTTCGAGCCGATCGCGCGTCAGCAGCGAATAGAGCAGGCCGAGACCGATCAGCGACCACAAACCCATGTAGACATAAGTGCGTGGCCGGAAGATCTTGCTGACATGGAAATGCGCCACCTTGTCGGAGAAAAGGCCACCAGCAGTCCTGACCAGCGACGGGTTGACTGAACTGGAGCCGCCCGCGGTCGCCAGCATCATGTTGGCGTTGTAATCGGAGAGCGTCGCGTAGGAAATCAGCCCACGCTCCCTGCCGAGCTTGTCCATGACGCCGTCGCAGGCGTCGATGCAAAGCGCGCAGGTGATGCATTCGAGCTGCTGGCCGTCGCGAATGTCGATCCCCATCGGGCAGACCGCGACACAGGCATTGCAGTCGACGCAGTCGCCGACGGACTGCCCTGCAGCTTGCACCTTCTTCGCATGACGCGAACGCGGTTCGCCGCGCCAGTCATTGTAGGTGACGGTGAGCGAACTTTCGTCGAGCATCGCCGCCTGGATGCGCGGCCATGGGCACATATAGGTGCAGACCTGCTCGCGCATCAGCCCGCCGAACGTGTAGGTCGTTGCCGTCAGCACGGCGACGGTGATGTAGGCGACGGGGGCTGCCGTGCCGGTGAAGAGTTCGCCAAGCAGGCTGGGCGCGTCACCGAAATAAAAGATCCACGCGCCGCCCGTCAGCGCGCCTATGATCAGCCAGATGGCGTGTTTCGACACCCGCAGCACGAGTTTGCGGCTGGTCCAGGGACCGGCGTCGAGCTTGATGCGCGCATTGCGGTCACCCTCGATGGCTCGCTCGACGACCAGGAACAGATCGACCCATACGGTCTGCGGGCACGTATAGCCGCACCAGGCACGGCCAACAGTCGACGTGATCAGGAAAAGACCGACGCCGGCCATGACCAGAAGGCCTGCCACATAATAGAATTCCTGCGGCCATATCTCGATGAAGAAGAAGTAGAAACGCCGGTTAGCGACATCGAGCAGCACGGCCTGGTCCGGGCTAAACGAGCCCCGATCGCAGCGCAGCCACGGCGTCAGATAGTAGATGCCGAGCGTGACCGCCATCACCAGCCATTTGAACTGGCGAAAGCTGCCCGAGGCCCGCTTCGGGAAGATCTTCTTGCGCGCAGCGTACATTGGCTGACGCACCTTGGCGGAGTTGACCGGCGTAGGTTCGATCCTTTCTATTTGCGTGTTATCAAGCACGAGAAGCTCCAGTCACCAGCGACGATTTCGCCGGAAGCCGACTCATCGGTTCTGGATGATGCCGAGGCCCGGCTTGCGCCGGGCCTCGTCGCTTGGCGGGAGGGGGAGGACGAGAATAGGCTTCTGCTCCTATTCTCCGCCGCCAAGCGAATGGATGTAGACCGCCAGTTCCTTGACCTTGGTCTCGCCGAGGCGCGCGCCCCAGGCCGGCATCACGCCCTGTTTCGGCGCGGTGACCTGGGCGGCGATGGCCGCTTCGCCTGACCCGTAGAGCCAGATGGCGTCGGTCAGATCTGGAGCGCCGAGTTCCTTGTTGCCTTTTGCATTGTCGCCGTGACAGGCCACGCAATTTTCGGCGAAGACCTTGGCGCCGGGCGCGACCAACGATTGATCGCCGACAGTGCCGGACAGGCTGGCAACGTAGGTGCTGACCTGTTTGATCTGATCGGCGGTGATGATGTCGCCAAAGGCCGGCATTTCCGACAGGCGCGTAGCCGGGTCGGAGGCGAAGCGGATGCCATGAGCGATCGTCTGCTGGATCTGGTCCACCTCGCCGCCCCACAGCCAGTCGTCGTCATTTAGGTTCGGAAAGCCCTTGGACCCCTGGGCGCCGGAACCGTGGCACTGCACGCAATTGACCTTGAACGCGGCGGCGCCGGCAGCGACGGCGAATTCGCGCAGCGTGTCATCCGCAGCAATCTCCGAAACACTTTTCGACTCTATTGCGGCGACATATTTGCCCTTTGCCGCTTCGGCCGCGGACAACTCGTTCTTGACTTCGTTGCGGCTGGAATAGCCAAGTACACCCTTTGTCGCGGAGTGCAACAGCGGCCATGCCGGGTAGGCAATTGTGTAACCGATCGCCCAGACTATGGTCATGTAGAAGGTGATGACCCACCAGCGCGGGAGCGGGTTGTTGAGCTCGCGAATGCCGTCCCACTCATGACCGGTCGTCGAGATGCCGGAAACCTCGTCAATGTGATCGCTGCTCATGATCAGTCCTCCTTCAGAGGAATTTGAGCTGCTTCGCCGGCTTGCCTGCGGCTGCCGGGACGAAGTGCAAAGGCAACGGATCCGATGAAGAAAAGAGCCATGGCAAGCAGGCCCCAGCTGTCGGCAAACTCCCGCATGAAATTGTACGTCATCGCCATTGTCCTCAGCGGTAGCCGGCGGTCTCATCGTAGTTCTTGAAATCGACAAGCGTGCCGAGCATCTGGAGATAAGAAACCAGGGCGTCCATTTCGGTGACTTGCTGCGGATCACCGTCGAAATCGCCGATCCTGGCCTTGGGGTAGCGGGCCTCGAGGCCGGACGTGTCGGCATTGGGATCAGCCTGCGCCATCAAATCGGCATTGGCGTTAGCGACCATGTCGTCGGAGTAGGGGACGCCGACGCGCCTGTTGGCAACCAGATGCGTCGAGAAATCCTTCACCGCGATCGGCGTATCCTTCAGAAAGCCATAGCTCGGCATGATGGATTCCGGCACCACGGAACGAGGGTCCGTGAGGTGCTCGACATGCCAAAGATTTGAGTAGCGATCGCCAACCCGAGCGAGGTCCGGTCCGGTGCGCTTCGATCCCCACTGGAAGGGATGATCATACATCGACTCGGCCGCCAGGCTGTAATGCCCATAGCGCTCGACCTCGTCACGGAACGGGCGGATCATCTGGCTATGGCAGAGATAGCATCCCTCACGCACATAGATGTTGCGCCCGACGAGTTCGAGCGGCGAGTAGGGCCGCATGCCTTCGACCTTCTCGATCGTGTTGTCGAAATAGAAGAGCGGCGCGATCTCGACAATGCCGCCGATTGTCACGACCAGCAGCGACCCGAGGAGAAGAAGTGTAGCGTTCTTCTCGATGACCGCGTGTCTGTTCATCAACCTCATTTTCTGTCTCATCATCGCGCAAGCTGGAGGGCGGGAACGGAGCCGGGCATCGGATCCTCCTCGCGCCGGTAGCCAAGGATGGTCATGGCGATGTTCCAGGCCATGATCAGGGCGCCGGACAGGTACATGGCTCCGCCGATGGCGCGCATGATGTAGTAGGGGTGCATGGCGGCCACGGTTTCGGCGAAGGAGTAGACCAGGAAGCCCTGCTCGTCGTATTCGCGCCACATCAGGCCCTGCATGATGCCGGACACCCACATGACCGACGCGTAGACAACGATGCCAAGCGTCGCCAGCCAGAAGTGCCAGGTAACGAGGCGCAGCGAGTAGAGCCGTTCACGGTTCCACAGCTTCGGCACCATGTAATAAAGCGCGCCGAACGAGATCATGCCAACCCAGCCGAGTGCGCCCGAATGGACGTGTCCGATGGTCCAGTCGGTATAGTGCGACAGCGAGTTGACCGTCTTGATCGACATCATCGGGCCCTCGAAGGTGGACATGCCGTAGAAGGCGATGGCCATCACCATCATGCGGATGATCGGATCGGTGCGGAGCTTGTCCCAGGCGCCCGACAGCGTCATCAGGCCATTGATCATGCCGCCCCATGACGGCATCCACAGCATGATCGAGAACACCATGCCGAGCGTCTGCGCCCAATCGGGCAAGGCGGTGTAGTGCAAATGATGGGGTCCAGCCCAGATGTAGAGAAAGATGATTGCCCAGAAATGGACGATCGACAGCCGGTAGGAATAGACCGGCCGGTTCGCCTGCTTGGGTACGAAATAATACATCATGCCGAGAAAGCCGGCGGTCAGAAAGAAGCCCACGGCGTTGTGGCCATACCACCATTGCGTCAGAGCGTCCTGGACCCCGGAGAAAGCCGAATAGCTCTTCGAGCCCAGGAAGGAGGCGGGCATGGAGAGGTTGTTGACCACATGCAGCATCGCGATGGTGACGATGAAGGACAGGTAGAACCAGTTGGCGACGTAGATGTGGGGTTCCTTGCGCTTCAGGATCGTGCCGAGGAACAGGATGAGATAGGCGACCCAGACGATGGTCAGCCAGATGTCCACATACCATTCGGGCTCGGCGTATTCGCGGCTCTCGGTGATGCCGAGCAGGTATCCGGTTGCGGCCATGACGATGAAGAGCTGGTAGCCCCAGAACACGAACCAGCCGAGATCGCCGCCGAACAGCCGGGCGCGGCAGGTGCGTTGCACGACATAGAGAGACGTGCAAAGCAGCGCGTTGCCGCCGAAGGCGAAGACGACTCCCGACGTATGCAGTGGCCGCAAACGGCCAAAGTTGAACCAGGGCTGGATGTTGAGATCGGGATAGGCAAGCTGCAGCGCGATGACCACGCCGACAAGCATGCCGATGACACCCCAGAACATGGTGGCGATGGCGCCATAGCGGATTGGCCCGTCCATGTAAGCGGACGGGTCGATCGGCGCGGCAGGCCTGAACTCAGTGTTGCGCAACAGGATCGCAGTGAAGCCAGCCAAGGCGAAGAATAAGACCCACATATGCTGGCGAAAGGGTTCATTCACCCCAGCGCCAGCGGCCACCAAAGCCGCGAATGCGAACAGGCTTAGAAGCACGATTTCTTTGCCGAATTTCATCGCAAGCCCCGATTTCCAATTCCGGCGGATGCCAAACCGCGGTGCCTTATTGCGCAGCCGTCGCCTGCTCGCCCTGATCCATGTCAGAGCCGCACCATTTTGCTTCGAGCAGCATCGAGTTCGTTGCGATCAGACTGTGTCGAATGTGGAAGTGCAGCACCGGCCGACGGTTTATGGACAGGCCCGGCGTCCCCAGTCGGGGCCCGGGTAGGAGGCGACCGTGGGCGTGTGGGGAAGCGCACCTTGACGCTGGTAAGCAGGCCGATGCCTTACCGAACGTCGATCGTTTCAATGCCTTGGAACAGCCAGCGCCAGCGTTGCGCTGCCTTCGCGACATTTATAGTTTGGACGGCGATTTTCGCCTGCGTATGAGGCATATTGACTTCGGCCAAGTGTGGATGCTTCGCCGACGAGCCCAAACGCAACTGGCGTATACGATCGGAATTAGAACGGGCTGTCGCTACGCGATGTCTTCTGAGCCCAACGCGAGCATGCCCTGCCCCGAATGAAGTAAGTGGCGTGGGCCATGCAGCTTCGTGTCATTCAAACGGCTATTGCGCCTCGGCCGCCGCAGCGCCGTTCCAGCCGGCTCATGCTGTCCACGGTGACGCGGCGGTTGTTCTCGATCCGAATCACGCCGTCCATTCTCAGGCTGGTCAGCTGACGGCTCACGGTCTCGTTAGTGATTCCAAGGAAATCAGAGATGTCGGCACGCGTCATCGGCAGCTCGAAGCACGCCGACCTAGCCGCCGGGTCAACATTGGAGTCGATGTTCCGGGCAATCATGAGGAGAAAGCTCGCCACCTTCTCTGGTGCGGTCTTGCGCCCCAGAGTCACCATCCATTCGCGGGCCTCGTCAAGTTCGTTCAGCGCCTGCTTGAGCAGGCGATGCACAAATTCGGGTGACTGCTTCATCATCCGTTCGATGGCCGCTCTCGGAAACGAGCACAGCGAGACAGCTGTTGCCGCTTCCGCATTGATCGCACTTTTCATCTTGAAGGGCCGTCCCAGAAAATCCGGCGCGAACTGGAGACCGACGATCTGCTGGCGGCCGTCCGAAAGGCTCTTCGTGAGCTTCACCACGCCTGAAAGCACGTTTGAATAACAGTCGACCGCCTCGGCGTCGCCGATCAGTTCGACCCCCGGCTCGATATTGTGCCGCGACGACGTCTTGGCGAGCTGAGCCAAATCGTCTGGCTCGAGCGCGCCACAGACACCGCGGCGCCGTGCCTCGCAAGGCAAGCAAAGAACGGGAATGCCGGAACTGTGAATATCCTGCCGTAATGTCATTCGATCGCTCTACCGGTCCAGTGCGGGCAGGATAGCAATCCACGGTAGAAAAATCCTTGCGGCAGTTTGTCCGTGCTGAAGGTTGATCGAAATCAGGGCTTAGGCTCATCCAAGCATCCACAGTTCGGGCGACGCAAACACGGTGGACCACGACATGCGACAAAAGCTGGCTGCCAGACTTGGCGAGAACGTCCCGCGCTATACCAGTTATCCGACTGCGCCCCATTTCCATGCGGGCGTCGATGCCGTCGTTTACCGAGGCTGGTTGGAGGCGCTCGAAGGTGGTGACGAGATATCGCTTTACCTGCATATTCCCTATTGCGACAGGCTCTGCTGGTTCTGCGCGTGCCATACCAAACAGACCCGCCACTACGAGCCGGTGGCCGCTTATCTGCGCTCGCTGTATGCGGAGATCGCCACGGTTGGCGGCCTTGTTACCGGCAAGGGCCGAGTTCGCGCGGTTCATTTCGGCGGCGGTTCCCCGACGATGCTGGAACCTGAGGATATTGTGGCGCTGGGAAGCGTCCTGCGCAACAGCTTCGCCTTTCTTCCCGGCGCCAAGATCAGCGTTGAAATCGAACCCAATGATATGGACGATGCCCGCCTCGATGCGCTTGCCGAAATCGGCACGACCCGTGCGAGCCTCGGCGTCCAGGACTTCGATCCGAAGGTTCAGAAGGCAATCAACCGCGAGCAGAGCTTTTTGCAGACCAAAGCGGTAGTCGACGGTGTTCGTTCGCGCGGCGTCGAATCGGTCAATCTAGACCTGCTCTACGGCTTGCCGCACCAGACGAGGGAGAGCGTCTCCTCCACCGTCGCGCAGGCGCTGACCTTGGAACCCGACAGGATAGCGCTTTTTGGCTACGCCCATGTGCCGTGGTTCAAGAAACATCAGACCATGATAGACGAGGCATGGCTGCCCGGTCCCGCGGAGAGATTTGCTCAATTGCAACTGGCGGCGCGGGCGATCGTGGACCAGGGGTACGAAGCAATCGGCCTCGACCATTTCGCCAAACCCGGCGATGCCCTGGCCCTTGCCGCCCGCGCCGGAACACTGCACCGGAACTTTCAGGGTTACACCGACGATTGCTGCGAAACCTTGATTGGGCTAGGCCCATCGTCCATCAGCCAGTTTCGGCAGGGCTATGCGCAGAACATGCCTTCGACCAGCGAATATCGATGCACGGTTGATGACGGCGGGCTGGCCGCTGTTCGGGGTATCGCACTTTCCAACGACGACCGCGTTCGCGGCTGGATCATCGAACGTTTGATGTGCGACTTCGCCTTCTCGGCCATCGATCTGGTGGAACGCTTCGGCGAGGCCGGCCAGAGGCTCCTCCTTCAGTCAAGTTCCATGGCCCTCCACGATCCGGTTCGATTGCTTGAACTTGATGGCGACAGATTCGTTGTGCCGGCTGAAAGTCGCCCTTTCGTCCGAAGCATCGCGGCCAGGTTCGACAAATATTTCGAAACTGAAACGGCCAGGCACTCGGCGGCAGTCTGAGCACCGCAGAGGAACGGTCATGGCTCTCACTCGATCGTGAACCGATTGCGATCGTTTTCCACTGTTGACCGGCGACCGTCGGCCGAGACGGTTCGAAGCGGACCAGACGCGTCTTGGCATAGCGACGATATCGCCCGCTCATGCCCTGCCTGTCAGATCATGGTTGTCGGCGACAGCTCCCTTCGACCTTGCAAGGAGAATGCAAGGTGCCGTGCAAGCGGCTGACAACACTTGGGCCGGTGGCAGAAGTCCGCAAGCACCCCGGCAGCGCGGTCAACGTTGAACCACCCGTTCAGCCGAATATGCCGGTGCAGTTCCGGTGGAAAGGGCCTGGCCTAGACGGCTCTCTTGTTACCCCAGAGCATAACGTGCAGCTGCGGTAGCACGCGGGCTTCGAACCATTTGTCGCGGGTCACGCTGTCAACCAGCCACTCCATGCGCTTCAATATTCCGTCAAGGTCGACGGGCGCGTCATCATTTGCCGGGTGTGGCGGCGTGTGATTGCCGGGTTGCAGATAGATCGGAAGTTGCGGAAATTGCGCAGCGGCGTCTTTCGCGTAGGCGTAGTCCCTTTCGTCGAAAACAATGAGCTTGAGCACGATTTGGGGCTTGCCTTGTGCCGCCTGGAGGCACGCCTCGACAGCGGCCCAATCTGTCGTCATTTGGCTTGACGGCGGCTTTGGGCTGAGGATCAGCACGTCAAGGTGCGCAAACCAGTCCCTGGCAAGCGAACCTTGGGTTTCCAGCGCAAAACGGTAACCGTCACCATGGCCTCGGTCGATGAGCGCGCCGAGCGGCTGGATGGCCGGATTGCCGCCTGACAGTGACACCATAAGCGGGCGGCCACCGGAAAGCGCAAGCACATTTTTCCACACCGCGCCGACGGACATCATCTCCCATTCATGGCGGAATTGATTGTCCACAGCATGCAGGCTGTCGCACCAGGAACAGCGAAAGTCACACCCGCCGGTTCTGACGAAGATCGTCGGCAAACCTATGAGCACGCCCTCGCCCTGGATCGTCGGCCCGAAAATCTCGCTAACGCGGATTGCGGGATGCGTATTGGTCATGGCCGGTATTCCGCCCAGGTTTTCGGCGTTTCGCTCACCCGCACGGCCGCGGTTTCGCTCAGGCGTGCCTTGCACCAGTCGTAGAAATGTCTGGCCAGATATTCCGCCGTGACTTGCTCGTGTCCCAGCACGTCGTTGAGATGTCGGTGGTCGAAGCTCTCGTCGATGTAGCGTTTGAATGGCGCCAAATCGTGGTAGTCGCGCACGAAGCCGTGATCGTCCAGTCCATCCGCTGAAAGCTCCACTTCGACGATGTAGTTATGTCCGTGCAGGCGCGCGCATTGGTGATCGGGTGGCAATGAGGTGAGCTGATGCGAGGCTGAGAAGTGGAATTCCTTGGTGATGCGGAACATTACGCGGTGGTCCTTCGCAGCGCTCCGAGCCAGAAGTCGGAGTCCTCGTACTCGGTTGGGTCCGGGTGCCCGGCGATGTGAAACGCCTCACGCCGCTCGACGCAGGTCCCGCACCTCCCGCAATGACGCTCGGCGCCCCTGTAACAGGACCAGGTCTGCGCAAACGGCGTGCCGTATGTGGCTCCATCCCTAACAATGTCCGCCTTCGTCAGGTTCACATAGGGTGCATAAAGGCGAATCTGCGCGTAGCCGTCGAGCGCGTGGTCCTGCATCATCTGGAAAGCATCGATGAAGGCCGGACGGCAATCGGGATAGACAATATGATCCCCACCATGCACGGCCGTCGCCACCGCGTCAGCGTCTTGCGCTGCGGCGAGGCCGAAGGCAATGGCCAACATGATGGCGTTCCGGTTGGGCACCACCGTTACCTTCATCGTATCTTCGGCATAGTGCCCATCGGGCACGTCCACATTGTCGGTCAGCGCGGAGCCGGAAAGGCCGCCGCCGATGTCGTGGATGTCGATGATTCGCTGCGGGACGCCCAGGCGCTCCGCGCAAAGGGTGGCGAAGCCCAATTCCTTCCTATGCCGTTGGCCGTAATCGAACAATAGCAGGCCGGTAAGCTGGTGCTCCGCTGCCACCTTGTGAGCAAGAGTAACGGAATCCAATCCGCCGGAGCAGACGACGAGAGTCTTCATCGTTGGGTCCTTGTTTTAACCGGGTAGGCTGCGACCGGAGATTTCTCTGCGCTCCAGTACTTCAGGAAAACCATTTTGTGAAGTGAACGGAGACCAGTTTCGTGCGCTTGCGTGCGGTGCGCAAAACGCCCTCGCGGTGAGCTGGAAGGACACGGACTGGTGAGACGTCACGCTTCAGCGGAATGCTCAAGCGAACGCTGCTCGCGGACAAAGTTCTCGACGAGCAGAGCCTGGCGGTTCCGAGCGCCGAGGGACGCCACTGCAACGGTTGCAGGGTACAAGGAGCCCGGATGGCTTGCCGCAAAGATGACCGGCAAACCCTGAATAACCGGTGATGAGCCGACATCTGTGAACAAGCGGTGTGGTCGATTGCAATCACCCATGTCTTGCGCACAGGTACCTTATGTCAGTGGATGAACTGAACTTGATGGTTTTACAGATGGCAGTCGAAAGCGTCCGCTCGCTCTCGTTGAGCTTCGCTGAAAAAGCCGCCGAGATAGCCACCAGGAGCCGCGGAATCCTGCTTTTCGACGTGCGGATCGACGGTGACGCGCAGGTCCAGCGGGTCGCAGCCATCCGATATCACGGCGGCCAATTCGGCGTGCTGGCGTTGGATGTACACGGCCTAGTTACCCACTATTGCATCGTTAACGGTATGTTCTCACATTACATTGCGTCCTTGGAGAGCTGGCACAGGATGCCCCTGTCGATGCAGGCCAAGATGGATGCCAACGGCAATGCCCGTCTCTTCGTAGCCGCGTTGCGGGATGCCGGACATATGCTGGGCACCTAGCATTGGGCGAGAATGCATCTGTGAATTTTGCATGTGCGTCACTGCGATGGCGCCGGCATGATCGTCATGCTCCAAAACGGCTGCGGCCCCGCGAAGCGGTCGCCGCGATGATGGTGATCAACGGCGTTGCATCGATGCGAGCGTAGACAGAGGTCTCCTCCTGGCATCGAGCGCATGCAAGGAGCTACGCAAGCGCAGCTGCATCAAGTATTTTGAAGGGACGACCTCATGCATGGAGCTTGCGCTGCATACGGGCGGCGCGAGCCGCGTTGCCATCCAGCAGAGAGGGTGCTTGCGGTACTCTCAATGACCCGAGATCGCAAATGGACGTGGGTAAGCACCAGAACTGCAACACCCATGGTGGTCCGCTGGACTCGCTGGAGGAAGCACAAGGTGTCGGCGGGCAGAGCGCAGCGAGTGCCTACCTCGATCTTTCTAGAAGCGCGCCGGCAGCCTGGGCGGGGGGCTTGGGGTTAGACTGCCGGCGCACGCCACTCACGAAGAGCGGCCCCTTTTCGTGGTTCGAACACCCATAGTCAACCCGGAAACGTCAGGATGCCCGCCATGTTATTTTCAGAGCGGCGCGATGCCGGCCATGTTGGCCGATTCAGCCTAGGAGTAGCCACTCTCGTAGGCCGAGTTGATGCTCAAGCGCCAGCATCGCCTCGCCGAACTACCAAGAGTTCGCCGTTACAATCCTTCGTCGCGAGCCGATGCCCTCGTGCACGTTTCGTAGCACTCCGGGCGGCTATATCGCGTTGTTGTTCGCGAGCCCATGTGAAGGGTTCCTGCATCGGAAAGTTGACGAGATTCTCTTGGCGGTACTGCGCCAGAGGCATCCCAACGGAATCAGCGTCTACAATCAGCCGCAAGCTTCACATCACAAGAGCGGTAGTCCACCCATTGCGGATCATCCGACTGATCAGGCGGCGTCCGAAATGTGCGACTCTGCCTCAAGGATTCCCACAGGTATGGAAAGCGATCTCGCTATCCGATCCCGATATCCCTTGTTGTACCTCAGACCTCGCTCGATGTTTTGAATTTCCTCAGCGGCAAGCCCGCTCGCGACCGTCAGGTCCTCGATCGAATACCCAAGGTGCTCACGATAAGCGCGGACGATGTGGGTCCCCTGCGAGCCGTCAAGACTGGTTCGGGAATGCGCGAATCGTTCATAAACATCTCCAAGAACATGGGAGCTCCCTCGGGAGATACCCCCCGGCGGCGCAGACCAAGCAAATCAAAAAATGGACGTCCATTCAGCCGGACCGGCTTCATCCATGGAATGGGCCGCCTGAATTAGGAGCTGGGTCGGAATATGGCGGCTCACCTCCTTCTAATCAAGAAAGCCAACGGCGAGAATTATTCGCGAAGGATCGCAGGTCGGATGCGCTACAGCCGATCAGGCCATCTCAGGAGGGGGCCCTGGAACTCTGAACACCAACTCGAACTCCCGGTACGGACACTGCTTCCTTCGGCCAATCTCCACCGGCGGGGGAGCGAAAGACCCACTCTTGAAAGCCCCCGGCTGCGTGCTGACGTCGGCTCTAGGAAGCTCGATCGCCCTGTGCCCCGATCGACCGGCCGAAAAAAGGGATTCCAAATTCCAGCAAACACTGGTCATCTGGTTTTCATCCGGATCCAGACAAAGGGTAGCTTTCCATCGAGAGCTTCGCCATCTGTACAGGTTCACAATCATTCGACCGTGACCGATTTTGCGAGATTGCGCGGCTGGTCTACATCTGTCCCCATGAAGAGCGCCGTGTGGTAGGCAAGAAGCTGTATCGGCAGCGAGAAGATCATTGGCGCGATAATCTCGTCGACTACCGGCAGCACGAGCGTGTGCATGGTGTCGAGTTTCGATGCGGCTGCCCCATTTTTATCGGTGATGAGGATAATCCGCCCTCCACGGGCAGCCACTTCCTGCATGTTGGAGACGGTCTTGTCGAAAAAGCGGTCATGGGGCGCGATGACGATCACCGGCATGTTCTCATCTATCAATGCAATTGGCCCGTGCTTCAATTCACCCGCTGCATAGCCTTCGGCATGGATGTAGGAAATCTCCTTGAGCTTCAGCGCTCCTTCCATCGCTAGCGGGAAACTGGTGCCACGGCCGAGATACAGGACGTCACGACACTTTGACAGTTCGCGCGACAAGAACTCGATCTCCGGCTGGATGCTGTTGAGTACCTGGCCCATGACGCGCGGCAATTCGGCGAGGCTCCTGACGAGTGCCTGCAGCTCGCCTTCGGGGACGGTCCCGCGGGCTCTGGCGGCGCTGATGGCGAGTGCGGCTAGAACGGCAAGCTGGCAGGTAAAAGCCTTGGTAGAGGCGACGCCGATCTCCGGTCCGGCAAGGATCGGGAAGACCGTATCGGCCTCCCGAGCGATGGTCGATTCGCAGGCATTGACGATAGCGCCAATTTTCAGCCCACGCTCCTTGCAGTACCTCAACGATGCAAGCGTATCGGCGGTTTCGCCGGACTGCGAAATGAAAAGAGCCGCGGACTGCGGCGGCAAAGGGATCTCGCGGTAACGGAATTCAGACGCAACGTCGATTTCAACTGTCAGGCGCGCATAGCGCTCGAACCAGTATTTTCCGATCAGTCCGGCGAGATAGGCGGTCCCGCAGGCAGAGATCGCCAAGCTCGGAACCTTGGCGAAATCGATGCCAGGAACCATGTCGCGGCCCTCTATGATGTTGATGTAACGACGAAGAGCATGGGCGACGACCTCGGGCTGCTCGTATATTTCCTTCTCCATGAAATGGCGATGGCTGCCCTTGTTGGCCAGATCGGCCGCGGCCGTGGAGATATGGCGCGGACGCTCGACGGGATGGCCGTCGATATCGAAGATATGGGCGCCCGAATTGCCGACAATGGCCCAGTCGCCGTCCATGAGATAGGTAATTTCATTGGTGAAGGGCGCAAGAGCGATCGCGTCGGAGCCCAGGAACATCTCGCCGTCGCCGTGACCGATCGCCAGCGGTGGTCCGTTGCGCGCCGCCGTGATGGTCGACGGTTCATCTTCGAAGAGGATGGCAAGCGCATAGGCGCCCCTGACGCGTTTCAGCATGGCACGCGTGGCCTCTTGCGGCCTCATGCCCTCGCGGCGGTATCTTGCCAAGAGATGCCCAACGACCTCGGTGTCGGTGTCGGTCTGGAACTCGGCGCCATCCGCCGCCAATTCGTCCTTCAGCTCGGTGAAATTCTCGATGATGCCGTTATGGACGACGGCGACACCGTCGGTAAAGTGCGGGTGCGCATTGCGTTCCGTCGAGGCCCCGTGGGTTGCCCAACGCGTGTGGCCGATGCCGACTTTGCCGCTCAGCGGCTCTTCCTTCAGTCGCCTCTCGAGATTGACAAGCTTGCCCTCGGCGCGCCGGCGGTGCAAGGCACCGTCGATGATCGTCGCAACGCCGGCGGAATCATAGCCGCGATATTCCAAACCCTTCAACGCGCCGATCAACCGATCCGACACCGGCTGTTGCCCAACGATGCCAACAATCCCGCACATGTTCGTCTCCGCATTTTTGCGAGCAGCATCAGCCCACGCGAGACGGATACCCATCCGGCCGCTTTAAGTGGCGGCCTTGTAGTAGTATTCCATGATATTGGTACAATTGATTGTAGTGATCACTACCATCCACCCCATGGATAGGTCGGCTGCTGTGGGGGCCTAAAGTTCTATTCGCGCCTGACGCTCTTATGAGAATCGCAGACTCACCCGCGGCATGATCACGGCCTCAGAAAGGCCAGCAGGCCTTGGACAGTGGACGGACGACCGGCCTGCGAGCCCTAGTCAGGCAGTCCGGCATGTAGAAGCATTGTGCCGTCGACTTCGGCATCGGCGATGGTCTGTCTCGGCGACAGCCTGAGTTCGCTTCGCGGGCCGCGCGGCTCGCCCAGGACCGTCGTCGTCTGGCGCGGCGCCGGTGTCAGTTGACGACGGCATAATGCCCGCCGGGGGCGAGCGCCTCGCGCACGGCACGTGCCAGCCGCGGTCGGTCCGGGACGCCATGGAAAGCGTTGGCCATGAAGACGAGGTCGGCGGGGCGTGACACCAGAGTAGCGAGTTCATAGGCGTCGCCGGCGACGAATTCGCAATTGGTCACGCCGGCGCCGGTAGCGGCGCTGCGTGGCCTCCAGCTGGTCGGCGTCGATGTCTATGGCGACGACATGGCGGGCGACCGTGGCGATCGGCACAGCCGTCGCCGCAGCAGAGGTCGACCACCTCCATGCCCGGCTTCAGCCCGGTTGCCGCCAGCGCCATCTTCGCTGCGGTCCGGTTTGTCAGTGCTCTTTCCTGGCCTTGGCAAGAACAAGAACTTCGGCTTCGGTCCGGAATGGCAATGTACCCCGATGGCGAAGGGCGACCCGATCTGCGTCAAGCTCATCGCCAGGGAAGAGACGAAGTGATGGGCACCCCCCTACCGCTGATTACCACCGGCGGCCGCCTCGCGTTCCAAGGTGGGCATGTCGTGCTCCTCGCAGGCTAGCCGAGGCAGAAATAACCGATCAGCGTCCACTCGGGCGGCGTGTCGAGAATCTCGGCCATCTCGGTCGCATCGAGGATCGACACCCAGCCCATGCCGATGCCTTCCGCCCGCGCCGCTAGCCACAGTGTGTGCACCGCCATGACGGCCGAATAGTCGATGGTCGCCGGCATGGTTATGCGACCGAGCCCAAGGAAGCGCCAGGGCTGGCTGAGGCCAACGGAGGGCGCAATGCTGGCGAGCTCGAGCAGCCGTTCCAGCTTGCCCTCCGGCAGAGCCGTCGGCTCGAAGCGCCGCACATCCCTGCCAGCGCAGCAGCGTGATCAGCCCGGCGCGAAAATCGTCGGCGAAATCGGGAGGTGACGGCATGGCGGTCTCGTTCGGGGCTAGGGATTGCAGTAGGGAGAACGGTGTGGATTGCCAGCTGCCTATTGCCCAAGCTGGCTTGTTGCGTCCGACAAGCGCGCCATGCGGCCCTAACCGCAAACGATAGAAAAATGTTTCCTGGTGGGCGGCGCTATTACGATGCAATCCAGCAAACCAGTTTCGATCAGCTCGCACGGCGGTGAATCATGTGCCAGGCCTTTGCTAATGCGCCATTGACACTCAGGCGCACCCGTATCGCTCACCAGGCCTCGGAATGCGGAGAACGTCGGCCTAGAACGCGGCGACGGCGACAGGCGTCTCAGCTTGCATATACTCGTTCCTGCCGCACCGCCTGTAACTCATTTTGCTTCCGACCACGTCGGCCTCGACGTCCCCGAAGGTTCCCCAGGTCATTCGGCAGATACCATCGTCTGACGTCATAGCGCCGGACCAGCACCAGCTGCCCAATTTCATGGGCATTGCTGAGCTTCCAGTCGCCCTCAGTTTCGCCTTCCACCAGTGTCAGGCATCACCCAATTGGGACTCATCCCTCTCACAGTCAATTCGCGGTTGACTTATTTGTCTCCGGCGAAGTGCGACAGCTGCTCGTATCCAGCAGCGTGAGCGATAGTTGATCAAATGCTGCCAATGAGTTTTGATACTGCAATCTTTAGACAGCCGCCTACCATGAATGTGCCATCGCGTTTCGGCGATCGAAGGAGCGAAGCCGGGTGTCCAGTCGTCATTACATATTCCCGGAGAACAGCGAACCTCTGCGGCTATCGCGGCGGCTTGTAGAGGGAATGATCTTCGGAAAGGACGCTCTCCCGCAATACGCCGGCACACGCCAGCGGGTCGTCTCGGTGATAGTTGAGAACGAAGGCACCGCGCCGAATCGGATTCTAGATGCCCGAGGAGCCTATTGGGTTTTCGATGCTGCGGGCGATATCCGAAAAGGCCTCACACGGTCGACTAGCGACATTATGAGCGCCACCTTCAATGATTCCGACAACAAGGGAACGGTGGTGGCACTTCAGCCAAAGCTCTCCAAGAAGAGGGCTGAGGAGGAGCACCGCTGGGTAGTGGGCAAGGCCGAACTCGACAGGATTGCCGCAGACATCTGGCCGAAGGTGAAGTCGGACAAGATTAGATCCGCGCAGGGGGTTTCGGTGAAGCGACCGCCGCTTACCTATGATGCTCGGCACGCACTCGACGAGGCTACCGCAAATCTGTGGAAGATTTCACACGCAGTAGCTGAACTTAAGGAGCCTAGCCTGAAGGGCTTTGCCCATGAGGCTCGTTCGAGAGGTGCCGACCGCCCGGAGCACGAACTTCTCTACCAAGCCATCGCCCAGTTGGCAGATCAGCGACTCGAAATTCTGCGACGTCGCAGGACCGGGAAAGGCGTCTGGTATGCCATAGTGGGCGTAATAAAATGGAACGGCGACCACGTAGGCCAGAGCGTAGCCAGGTTCCACGAGAAGTGCGAAGGAAAGCGTTCAGCGGTCGTCGCGGCGAGAAAGCTTCTCGCCGAACATGCCGGTGAATTCGCGGAAAATATGACTGTGGAGGCCGAAGTGCTGACTGACCTTGAATGGCAGGGCAGGCTCCCTGAAGTGGAAGATTGAGGGTCGCGCCATGGCGGGCTACTTGATTTCGGTGTCGCAGATGCGTGGCCAAAGACCGACACATACTGCCAGGCATATGCATCTGCGGACGGGTTTGACTTTTGATATTGGGATAGGCAGGAAGGAAGGTCGCTTGCTGTACAGACGAGCTTATCGGCGAGGTCGAGAATCCTGGTACCGGTCAATGGTAGTGCATCCACAGCAGTCTGATTTCGACAGCCGTCGTCGAGCCGGAGTGAGCACCGGGGCAAAATCAAATGCTTCGGGCAAAAGCAGATGGACATCATTGGAGTGCAACACGAACGCGGCAAAGCTGCGCAGGTGATCATGGGCGGGCGATGGTAGCCTTCAAGGCCGACAAGCGGCAAACGCTCTGGGATCGTGTGCAGGGCAAGGTCGGCGGCCCGGTTCCGAAGTGACGTAAGGAAGACAAGGCCGAGGGGCTGAAGCTCGACTGGTCGGCCGGGTCAAGACCCTTGGGCTAAGCGAAGCTGCGACACGTCTCTTGCGCGGGATGGCCGACGACAAGCGTAAGTTGGTGCTTGAGGGCGCGGCGATTATGGCTGCTGCGGACATAGACATGCGGACCGGTCCCCTCGTCGACAGGCACCAGATAGAAAAAGAACTTCGGCATCCGCCAATCATCCAGGTCGAAGTGGTATTTGCCGAGCGAAGCCAGGTTCTTGTCGGCGTCCGACGCCTGGCCGGTCGGGAAGCTCCACCAGACGCGAGTTGTGATCAGCGTCGCCTGGCCGCCGAGATAGTGCGCCGCGATATCCACGAGCAGCGGATCGTTTTGGATGGCAACGGCCGAGTTACAGCCCAGAATGCGCTCGAAATAATGACCGCTGAGCAACGGACGGCCAAACCGCGCCTCAGCCTCCGCATGCTCCGCCGGCATGAATTCGAGTCGGCGATCGAAATTGCCGAAACAAGGTGTGCACCTGGCGAATGCGGCTACATCTTCAGCCACCAGTGTTGGCAGGACGAGGCCGGGAAAAAGCCCATCCATCCGCAGCGCGTCGACAACGTCCTGGCAATTGATACCGGCAAACATCGTGTCCTGGGCTCTTTGCGACCTTCGGACCGGCTTTGCACCACGCCAGTGCATTCTCCGTGCCGGCATGGTGCGCGCCAACATGAACATGGGCAGCCACGCCGGGTTCTCGCGAATATCCGACAGGTAGGTCGGAATGCGTACGGCTATGCGACGCAGCATGCTGCCGTTTCGCGCGATCGTCTCAAGGCTTGCCGCGCCGGCTTTGTCGGGGTTCATAACGGTCATCGGGATCCTCAAGGCATGAATGCACTCATCGACGAAGGTTGGGTCCCAGTGCTTCGCCGCGCCGGAAGAACTAGGCGCTTGCCACGTTTTGTACAACGCACAATTGCACTCAGAAATGGAGGTTGCGCGTTCGAATAAGACAATCGCAACCACCCCAATTACCTCAGGAACTGTCTGTAGCCGCCGCCCATCAGGTAGCGGCCACGTTGGATGGCGCGACGTACCTGATCGCGAAGATGGCCACCTGGATGACGCCAATCTTCTTCGACGCGGCGTGTCCCGAACAAGGCAATGGCGACCTCCTGATGAGATGCTCCGGCAAGCGAGCCATCCAAAGCCTGGAGTACGATACGCAGACGCGCTCCGCGGTGTTCCGGCGGAAAGCAAGCAGTTGACAGGCGGGCGCAACCATTGACGTGGTTCAAGAACTGAAGGGCAGCGACATGGAACTTGAGGTGCTGCGGCTGAACGATCGCGTCGACATATAGCCGCAACGGGCGGAGGACGGACGCACCGGAAACGGCGATCTGCAGACTCCGGCAGTTCTCCCTCAGCAGCACGTGCTGCACGCCCGCAGCTGTCAGCAGGATGTCCTTGCAGCATGAGAGCGAAGAAAGGTGAAGCGGTTCAAAATCGTGGTCGAGCCCAAGCGGCTCCGCGGCCGCTCGTAGAATACAGGCGCAATCGCGCGGATCCCAAAAGACCCTTGCCGATGTAGCGTCCGAAAGTGGCGCGTCGGCGAAAAAGAAGGCTCCATTGTCTTAGGAGAGCTGATCCTGTCGTCAACTCGATTATCTGCATGTCGCCTTGGGGTCCGACAATGCAGGCGGACGGTGCCATTTTGGCGTGGTCGCGCTGGAATTGTGGATTGCGCCGAAGAAACTCCCAGGCCCAGCCAGTGCGTGGCAATCGTCTGGCATAGTGGTAAGCGTCGTGGCGACGCCAGTCCGGCCAGCATACAAGGCCGACCGTCGCTTCCTTGGACAGACCAGCATCCTTCATGGCTCAGGTGTCCACTATGGCGCTATGCCGACGGGCCTACAACCGGTTGCCACAGTACCGGTCCAATCAGACGTCCCCTGCTGCGGATGCGCAAAAGGCTCGCGTGGGAAATGTCGAGAAACCCAGCCACCGCCTGCGTTTTGCCGACGCACTTGGGTTCTCCGATGCGCGACAATGGCCACGTAGCCAGGCGGAGGATCCGCTCCATGCGCGTATCCGTCACCGTTACTATCCGGGTCAGATCCTTGGCCAAGCCGAACTCGATCATGCCCGCGAAGAGCTCGTAGGTCGCCTGGGCCAGCCCGCCCGCAGCCTTGGGCGCCGACGGAGGAAGATCGAGCGCGAAACGACTGCTCTCCCATATGTCGGTGGTCGAGGGCACGACGTCAGCACCCAGCAGCACCGGGAAGGTGTCGCGCAACATTGTGGGTCCGGTGCTGGGCAGAAGACGCACGCAACCGCGAATTCGCCAGTCGGATCCTTTGAGGAGCAGATAGACGGGCTTCAGAGCATCAAACGAATCGGATTCCATCTGGTCTTCGGTATCAACTTCCCAATCGAGCCTTTCCTTGAACACCCGAAACCTGAGCCCGTGCATCTCTTTGAGTTCGCCTGCAAACTCGTTGTAAAAGTCTGGTGTTATCAGTTGCATCATGGTCGCCTCCGTGTGGGATGTGTTCCCGCCATCGAAGGGCAAAGCTGACAGCGATGCAGCCTGTAGAGGTTTACAGGTATCGTGGCTGAAGAATCAGGATCTCGTCTGGCCGGAGGCAGCCATGCGTGCAACGGCCTGGTTGATCGTTCGAACGCCAAACTTTGCCTTGGCGTTTTCCAAGTGAAAAGTCACGGTGCGCTTTGAGACGCCGAGAAGCTGGCTGATATCCCAAGCCGACTTGCCGCGCGCTGCCCATTTCAGGCACTCGAACTCCCGCGGGGTGAGCGTTACACCATCCACCACGCGATCATCGGCGAGCCTGCGCCGGACATGGATATGAAAGTTGATGGCCACCAGCTGCAATGCTTTTTCGTAACGTGCCAGTGACCGCAACAGAAGCGGACGGGACTCGTCGGAAGCAAAGGTCAGGGCAGCAAACCGGCCGAGATGATCATGCATGGACATCGTCAGGCCGCCGCAGATGCCAAACTCAGCCGCACTCTCCAGAATTTGTTGCTGCGAATTCGGCAGACAGTGTCGAGCGCGGTCCACACCCCAATCGAATGTATCCCAGCCTTGCAGCCCGCGCAGGATGACCGGATCAAGACTGTGGTACCGCTGTTGCAGATAACGTGATGTCCAGGATGAAGGATAGTTTGAAATCAATTGGGGGGCGTCGCCGGAGGCCGACGGGTAAGTGAAATAGGCGAATAGCGGGAAGTCGAAGCCGGCTGCAGCGGAGGCCATTGCCTCACAGAGATCGGCAGCATCAACACTTGCAGACAGTTGCTCGACGAAGTTCTCAAACACGCGATGCATTTGCCCTGTGCGTAACCTCCGTTCGCTCAATGCCAGGCAGAGACCTTGTTTTGAACGATCCCGGACGGATACAGCGCGTGCCGAGAACGTGGCTAATCTGTTGAACCAATCCGAAATAGTCTGACGTTGTCTATGAGACGTGTGCCGCCGAGCCAGGCCGCCGCAAGCAACCGTGCCGGTCGATCAAGGCTTGTCATCGGGTGCAGATCTGCCTCTTCGCGAAGTTCCAGGTATTCGACCTCGCGATAGCCTGCAGCCAGAATTGCTGCGCGAGATTCTGCAAGCGTTGGCAGGACGGGTGAGCCGCGCCCAAGCCGCTCAGCCGTCTTGAGCAGGACCGATGATAGCTTGGGAGCAACAGCGCGTTGCGCTGGCGAGAGCCGCACATTGCGCGATGATAGCGCAAGACCGTCGGCTTCACGGACTGTCGGACAGGCAACAATGGTGATTGGAATATCCAGATCCCGGGCCATGCGCCTGACCAGGTGAATTTGCTGAAAGTCCTTTTCGCCAAAGAAGCCGAAGTCAGCGCTGGTCTGCAGGAAGACCTTGGCGACGACGGTCGCCACGCCATCGAAATGTCCCGGCCGGAAGGCACCGCACAGGCCCTCGCTGACACCGGACACCGAAACGGTGGTGGCGAAGCCCGCCGGATACATCTCCTCTGCATCTGGCGCATAAAGCAGGTGCGCGCCAACCGGTGCCAGCTTGGCGGCATCCTCGTCCTCGGTGCGCGGATACGCGGCAAGATCGGCCTGGCTATTGAATTGCTTCGGGTTGACGAAGAGCGTCACGATCACACGGTCTGCTTTCTTGAGTGCAGCGCGCACCAGGCTGAGATGGCCCTCATGCAGGACGCCCATCGTTGGCACCACGGCAATCCTCACGCCCTCGCGGCGCCATGCGGCGACGATTTCGCGAAGCTGGTCAACGCTCCTGACGATCGGCACGCTCACGCTGCTTCTCCGCTCTTGGTGGCGTCCGTGTCGGCGGGCTTGGGCGCATCGGCAAACACGTGCTTGGCGGCCGGAAACTGGCGCTCCTTCACCTCGTGCGCATAGGAAGCGATTGCAGCCGCAGCCGCCTCCCCCAGTTCAGCATAGCGCTTGACGAACTTGGGTCGGAAGTCGCCGAAGAGGCCCAGCATGTCGTTGACGACGAGAAGCTGGCCGTCACAGGCTGCCGAGGCACCGATGCCAATGGTCGGGGCCGCCACCTCCCCGGTGATCCGGCGGGCGAGCGCTTCAGGAACCTTTTCCAGGACGACCGCAAAGGCGCCCGCTTCGCTCACCGCAATTGCGTCGCGCCTGATGCGCTCGGCATCCCCGCCCCTGCCCTGCACGCGGTAGCCACCGATGGCGTTGATGGCCTGCGGCGTCAAGCCGACATGAGCCATGACGGGCACGCCGCGTGCGGCGAGGAAGCCGATCGTCTCTGCCATCGTTTCGCCGCCTTCGAGCTTGACGGCAGTGCAGCCGGTCTCCGACATGACGCGCGCAGCATTTCGGAAAGCCTGCTCTGGGCTTTCCTCGTAGGAACCGAACGGCAGGTCGACCACCATCAGCGCCTGCTTGATGCCACGGCGCACCGCCTGGCCGTGCGTGATCATCATCTCCAGCGTGACACCGAGCGTCGAGGGCAGGCCGTGGAGAACCATGCCGACGCTGTCGCCGACGAGCACCACATCACAATGGGGATCGACAAGCCGGGCGACTGGGGTGGTGTAGGCGGTAAGGCAGACGAGCGGCGTCCCACCTTTGCGCGAACGAATATCCGGCGGTGTGATCGCCTTGGTATCACCAAACGCGCTCAATGGATCCTCCTTCCCCTACGTTACCGCGGGTGTCGCCTTTCGCACATTTTTGTGCAGGTGCGAAGAGCTAAAAAAATGGCCGTGCAGCTGTGGGGTGTTGACGTGCCGACAGGCGCGCTTACACTAAATCGATTAAGGTGCCCCCCAAGCTGGCGACCAATTCGCGAACATGGACGATCAGGCAATACGACTCAGGAAAGACAGAGCCGCCATGAATGCCGACGACGTCAAAGTGGACCTGATCGCCTTTGTGGTCGCCGTAAACGACAGTGAACCCTGTGTGCTCACCATCGGCCAGGCGGACACCTTGCCCTCCGGTCCCTTTGCGCTTGAGCACCGATCGCTGCAATCCGGCTTGAGGGGGTGGGTCGAGCAGCAGACCGGCCATCGGCTGGGGTACATTGAGCAACTCTACACGTTCGCTGATCGGGATCGCATCGGCGCCGAGCGCCAGCAGCGCGTCATCTCCATCAGCTATCTTGCATTGACCCGCAAGGAACAGGCAGCGGGCCCGCCCAAGTGCGGATGGCAGAGTTGGTATGAATATTTTCCATGGGAGGACCATCGCTCCGGCACGCCTCCGGTCGTGCTGGATGTTCTGCGACCACGCCTGATTGAATGGGCAAACGGCGTCCGCGATGCGGCCACGCGACGTGAACGCTGGCAGCGGGCGACGATAGCCTTTGGCTTCGACGACCGCCTTTGGAACGAGGAACTCACGCTGCAACGCTATGAGTTAGTTTACGAAGCAGGCTTGGTCCAAGAGGCCGTAAGAGGGCGGGACGGGGCGCCCCCTCCGCTGGTGCCCAGCAAGTCCATGGTCGCCGATCATCGCCGCATCGTGGCGACCGGCATTGCGCGGCTGCGCTCCAAGATCAAATACCGGCCGGTCGTCTTTGAGCTGATGCCGACGGTCTTCACGCTTTTGCAGCTGCAGCGAACCGTGGAGGCGCTCGCCGGCAGGCTCATCCACAAGCCGAACTTTCGCCGACTGATCGAACAGCAGGAACTGGTCGAGGAGACCGGAGAGGCCACCACTGAGACCGGCGGCCGGCCAGCGAAGCTTTTCCGTTTCCGCCACGCCGTTCTCGACGATAGGCTCATCGCCGGGACAAAATTGCCGCTGGCGCGGGGTTGACATCCCTTATACTCACAGCAAGTATATGCTGGTTATTTTCAATTAGAGTATAAGCGGGAGGGGGTTGATGAGCGCCATGCTGCCTGCGGCCGCGTTGCTCTACGAGCGCGTCCGGCGAGTGATCCCGCCGATCGAATGGCCGGCTTTCGTCGACGATATCGAGGCGATCCTTGCACTGAAGCGCGAGCGCAACGCCATCATCCTGGCGCACAACTATCAGACGCCCGAGATTTTCCATTGCGTGGCCGACATCGTCGGCGACAGCTTGGCATTAGCCCGCACGGCTGCGACGATCGAGGCGCAAGTCATCGTGCTGGCCGGCGTCCATTTCATGGCCGAAACGGCCAAGCTCCTTAATCCGGACAAGACCGTGCTCATTCCGGATCTCAGCGCCGGTTGCTCGTTGGCGGAATCAATCACGGCAGAAGACGTGCGCTTGATGCGCCAGCGTTATCCCGGCGTTCCGATCATTACTTATGTAAACACGTCGGCCGAAGTGAAAGCCGAGTCGGATATCTGCTGTACATCCGGCAACGCCAAGGCGGTCGTCGAATCCCTTGGGGTTCTCCGGGTGATCATGCTGCCGGACGAATATCTGGCCCAGAATATCGCCGCCCAGACCGATGTACAGATCATCGCCTGGAAAGGGCATTGCGAGGTGCATGAGCGCTTTACACCGGCCGACATCCGCGAGTTGCGCGAAAGCCATCCCGGCGTGGTCGTGCTCGCCCATCCCGAATGCCCGCCCGACGTCGTGGCTGAAGCAGATTTTTCCGGCTCGACGGCTGCCATGTCCGACTATGTCGAAAGGCAAAGGCCGCCACGTGTCGTGCTGATGACGGAATGCTCGATGAGCGACAACGTCGCGTTAGCGCACCCAGAGGTCGAGTTCATCCGGCCCTGCAATTTGTGCCCGCACATGAAGCGGATCACGCTTGCCAACATCCGCACGGCGCTCGAGCAGAACCAACATGTCCTAACCATCGAACCCGGGATCGCCGGGCGCGCGCGGCTTGCGGTCGAACGGATGCTGGCAGTTTGAGCGCCGACCTCCGCAGCTTCTTCGGGCGTCCCATCATCATCGGCGGCGGCATCGCCGGACTGATGACCGCGCTTCAACTGTCGCCGGAGCCGGTGCTTCTTCTGTCAAGGTCGCTGCTGGGAGCTGACAATTCGAGCACCTGGGCACAGGGGGGTCTGGCTGCAAGTTTCGGCGAAGACGACGATCCGGCAATGCACCTGGCCGATACGCTTGCTGCCGGGGATGGTCTCTGCGACAGAGACGTGGCGAGCCGCATCCTCCAAGCCGCGCCCAAGGCGATAGAGGGGCTTGCGGCCTTTGGGGTTCCCTTTGACCGCACGCCGAAAGGATCACTGTGCCTCGGATTGGAGGCCGCACACAGCCGACGTCGCATCGTTCATGCGCATGGGGACGGCACCGGGCGTGAGATCATGCGTGCCCTGATCGCGGCTGTGCGTTCCACTCCGTCGATAGTTGTCGTGGAGGGCGTGGAAGCGCGCCGGCTGGCCGTGCGAGAGAATGCGATCCGGGGCGTCTGGGCGAGCTGTTCGATCGGACCTTTCTTCTTCGGCTCACGGCGGGTCGTCCTCGCCACCGGTGGCATCGGGGGACTGTTTCTCGACACCACGAACCCTTGGGGAAGTTGCGGACAAGGCCTTGCACTTGCGGCCCGCGCTGGAGCTGTCCTAGCCGACCTCGAATTCATCCAGTTCCACCCGACCGCGCTTGACGGCCCGGAACGCCCTATGGCGCTGGTCAGCGAGGCTGTCCGAGGCGAAGGTGCTGCCCTGATCGATGAAACCGGCCAGGCTTTTCTCCAGAGCGTGCCAGGGGCGGAACTTGCGCCTCGCGATGTCTTGGCCCGGGCCGTGTGGAACCATCTTGCGGACGGCCACCGTGTTTTTCTCGACGCCCGACAACGGCCTGGCCCGGCATTCGCTCGACATTTCCCGACAATCGCATCAGCCTGTCGTGGAGCGGGCATCAATCCCGCCCGCGATCTCATCCCCATTCGGCCGGCCCAACACTACCACATGGGTGGCGTTGCCGTGGACAGCTCCGGCAGAACCTCCGTCAAGGGGCTGTGGGCCTGCGGAGAAGTCGCTTCGACAGGACTGCATGGCGCCAACAGGCTCGCCAGCAATTCCTTGACAGAAGCCATCGTGTGCGCCCGCTGGGTCGCTGAAAGTGTCGCCGGGGCGCCTGCGCGCAGAACAAGGCCTGCGTTTGCCAACGTTTACCCACCGCCCGCTCCGATACCCGTGCGTGTTTTCCTGTCGCGCGCACTCGGCATCGTCCGGGATGGTGAAGGTTTGAAAGCAGCCACACGTGCCTTATTGCCGCTCGCCGAAAGCAAGGATGCGGTCTCGGATCCGGCGGCTGTCGGGCTAATGATCGCGGTTGCCGCCTTGTTGCGCGAAGAAAGCCGCGGCGCTCATTACCGGACAGATTTTCCTCATCATGCGACTGCCGCCCGACGGTCCGAAATCACCCTCGAAGCCGCCTTGGCTACAGCGCGGGGACTCGGACACTCGCCAAGTCTCGAAGGGCCGAAGTGATGACACTTTCACCGCTACCCACGGTCGTGCTTGAGCCGCTTGCACGGGCAGCTCTTCTTGAAGATCTTGGCAGAGCCGGCGACTTGACCACGCAGGCCATCGTCCCGAAGGAATACCAAGCGGGAACCGTGTTGGTGGCGCGACAGTCCGGAGTTGTCGCCGGCCTCGATCTGGCGATGCTCGCTTTCGGCTTGATTGATCCTGCTGTCGAAATCTCGGTGGAGCGCGCAGACGGCTGCAATGTCGTGGATGGAGAGATCATTGCATCAGTGGTTGGCCCGGCCCGGGCCATTCTCACAGCCGAAAGGACGGCACTCAATTTTTTGTGCCATCTGAGCGGCATCGCCACGGCAACGGCATCGATCGTCGCTGCGGTTCGTGGGTATGGCGCGAAGATCGTCTGCACCCGCAAGACGACGCCCGGATTGCGGGCAGTCGAAAAGTATGCCGTGCGCGCAGGTGGCGGGTCCAATCACCGCTTCGGTCTGGACGATGCAATCTTGATCAAGGACAACCACATCGCCATCGCAGGCGGCGTCCGCCCAGCGCTCGAGCGAGCACGAAGAGCGGCCGGTCATCTCGTCAAGATCGAAGTCGAAGTCGATACTCTGGCCCAGTTGGAGGAGGTACTTGGCTTCGATCCCGATGCGGTTCTGCTCGACAACATGTCCCTCCCCGATCTTCGCCGCGCCGTCGCAATGATCGGTGGCCGCGCTATCACCGAGGCTTCTGGCGGGATCACGTCCCATACAGCGCGGGCGGTTGCCGCGACCGGCGTTGATCTGATTTCGGTCGGCCGACTCATCCACAGCGCGCCGATCCTGGATATCGGCCTCGACCATCGGGGCTCATGATTGTCTGAGTCAGGATTGGGTCAACTGTCCTCTCCGATCGTCAACAGTCAGATAGCAAAGACCCCGCAAGACAGACCGGAGGAACAGCATGGACATGCAAACGGCAAGTTCAACGCAGACATCGCCACAGGCTCAATCCCCTGACCCCGGAGCGTGGACCCTGGAGAAGGCTCAGGCACTTTACCATGCCCCCTTCAACAATCTCCTCTTCCTGGCGCAAACGGTGCACCGCCAGAATTTCGATCCAAACAAGGTCCAGCTCAGCCGGCTGCTCAGCATCAAGACGGGAGGATGCCCGGAGGATTGTGGCTATTGCAGCCAGTCGGCGCGTCACGAAACCGGCCTGAAGGCATCGAAGCTGATGGAGGTCCGGCGCGTCATCGCCGAGGCGACCAAGGCGCGTGATGCCGGCGCCACGCGTTATTGCATGGGCGCGGCCTGGCGAAACCCCAAGGCGCGCGACATGGATGCGATGGTGGCGATGGTCGAGGGCGTCAAGGCGCTGGGCATGGAGACCTGCATGACGCTCGGCATGCTCGATCTTGAGCAAGCCGCTCGACTGAAGCAAGCGGGCCTCGACTACTACAACCACAACATCGATACGTCGGAACGCTACTACAGCGAGATCATCAGCACGCGCGGCTATGCCGAGCGGCTCGACACGCTTGAGCAGGTTCGTCGATCCGGCATCAAGGTCTGCTGCGGCGGTATTGTCGGCATGGGCGAAGATCCGGTGGACCGGATCGACATGCTGGTGACGCTGGCGAACCTACCCGAGCCGCCGGAAAGCGTCCCGATCAACATGCTGATCCCGATCGCCGGCACCCCGCTTGCCGAAGCCAAGCCCATCGAGCCGATCGAATTCGTGCGCGTGATCGCCCTGGCGCGCATCATGATGCCGAAATCGCATGTGCGTCTTTCCGCCGGCCGCACCGCCATGACCGACGAGATGCAGGCGCTGTGCTTTTTTGCCGGTGCCAATTCAATCTTCGTCGGTGACACGCTGCTGACGGCGGACAATCCCGGTGAGGACAAGGATACCCTGCTGTTCCGGCGCCTTGGTATCGAGCCGATGGAACTCGAAGCGCAATGAACGGGGCGCCGCTTGCCAGTTATGATGCGACCTTGAAGAGGCTGGCGCGCAAGGACCGGCTGCGGACGCTTTCGCCCCGCGCCGGGCTGGACTTCTCGTCGAACGACTATCTCGGGCTGGCCTCGTCCAGGAGACTTGGCGATGCTGTTGTGGCGGCGATTGCGCGGGGCACGCCGGTTGGCGCCACCGGGTCGCGGCTGTTGCGCGGCAATGCACCGGAACACGAGCAGCTCGAGGCAGACGCGGCGGCATTCTTTGGAGCCGACCGCGCGCTGTTCTTCGGCAGCGGCTACATCGCCAACTTCGCTCTGCTGAGTGCCCTGCCGCAGAAGGGCGATCTTTTGGTTCTCGATGAGCTCGCCCATGCCAGCATGCATGAGGGTGCGCAGGCCGGGCGCGCACAGTTCGTGCTGGCCGCGCACAACGATGCCACCGCTGTCGAGGATGCGATCACGCGTTGGCGCGCCGCAGGCGGCATGGGGCGCGTCTGGATCGCGGTGGAGAGCCTTTACAGCATGGATGGCGACCGCGCGCCTTTGGAAAGCCTGGTCGCGCTTGCTGATCGGCACGAGGCATTCATCGTCATTGACGAGGCGCATTCGACCGGCGTCTGGGGACCGGACGGCCGGGGGCTTGCCGCCGCTTTCGAGGGCCGCGACAACATCGTCGCGCTCCATACCTGCGGCAAGGCGCTCGGCGCATCTGGTGGGCTCGCGACGGGGCCGAGGACACTGTGCGAGTATCTGATCAACCGTTGCCGGCCATTCATCTACGCGACCGCGCCATCGCCGCTGATGGCAGTGGCAGTGCGCGAAGCACTCGCAATGCTCGCCGACGAGCCTATGCGGCGTGTTCAGCTGCATGAACGCGTTGCCCTCGCCGGCCGCCAGCTGGCCGAGCGCTGCGGCGTGATACCCAGCGGCTCGCAGATCCAGCCCCTGGTAATCGGCGATGTCAGGCGCACCATGGCAGTGGCGGCGCGCCTGCAGGCCCGCGGCTTCGACATACGCGGTATTCGTCCTCCGACCGTGCCCGAGGGCACGTCGCGGCTGCGCATCTCACTGACGCTCAATATCGGCGAAACCGACATTTCCGCCATGGTCGAGGCGCTGGTCGAGGTGTTGGCCCAAACATCACCGGAGGCGGTATGACCCAACGCATCGTCATCACCGGAACCGACACGGGAGTTGGCAAGACCGTGTTTGCGGCTGGGCTCGCCGGTTTGCTCGACGGCTTTTACTGGAAACCGGTGCAATCGGGCCTCGACGGCGAGACCGACAGCGAAGTGGTCGCGCGGCTTGCCGGCTTGCCCTCAGAGCGCGTGCTGCCGGAAGCCTACCGCTTGCGGAGCCCGCTGTCGCCGCATCGTTCGGCCGAGATCGACGGCGTGGCGATCAAGGCTGCCGATCTTGCTTTTCCCGTCCTACCGACGCCGCTCGTCATCGAAGGTTCCGGCGGCCTGATGGTGCCGCTTAACCGGCGCACAAGGCTCATCGACATCTTCGCTGAATGGCGGCTGCCCGTTATTCTGTGCGCCCGCACCACGCTCGGCACCATCAACCACACCTTGCTCTCGATCGAGGCGCTCCGCGCCCGATCCATCCCGTTGGCCGGCATCGCTTTCATCGGCGATGAGATGGCCGATACGCAACGGACCATCGTGGAATTCAGCGGTGCGCCGCAGCTCGGCAGGCTGCCGCACCTCGATCTGCTGACCGGCAAGACACTGAGGGACGCAATGATTGCCGGCTTCGCCTTCGCCTCGATTACTGGAGGTGACTGATGTCGCAGTCCCATGTCTGGCATCCCTTCACCCAGCACGCGCTCGAGCCTGCGATCCCAGAAATCGTCCGGACTGAAGGCGCCTATCTCCGCAGGGCCGACGGCGCCCGCATCCTGGACGCCATCTCCTCCTGGTGGGTCGTCACACATGGCCACCGCCATCCCCGCATCATGAAGGCAATCGAGACAACCGCGTCGAGCCTCGACCAGATTATCTTTGCGGGCTTCACGCACGAGCCGGCAGAGCGCTTGGCCAAGGCGCTTGTCGGCCTCGCTCCCGCTGGACTCGACTGGGTGTTCTATTCCGACAGTGGCTCGACCTCGGTCGAAGTAGCGCTGAAGATGGCGCTCGGTTATTTCCGCAACATCGGCGCCCCACGCTCGCGCATCGTCGTCATGGATTACAGCTATCATGGCGACACGATCGGCACGATGAGCGTCGGTGCGCGTGGCGTGTTCAACGCCGCCTACGAACCCTTGCTGTTCGAGGTCGCCACCATCCCCTTTCCGGCAGCGGGGCGCGAGCAAGAGACGCTGGATCGTTTTGAGGCTGTGACCCGCGATCGACGAGCCGCAGCCTTAATCGTCGAGCCGCTGGTGCTGGGCGCCGGCGGCATGCTGATGTATCCGGCTTCAGTTCTGGCCGAATTGAAGAAGATCACTGAGGCCTCCGGCACGCTGCTGATCGCCGACGAAGTGATGACCGGCTGGGGGCGGACCGGAACCATGTTCGCCTGCGAGCAGGCATCGATCTCTCCAGATATCCTGTGCACCTCGAAAGGCCTGACCGGCGGCGCCATCCCGCTGGCCGTAACGCTTGCCACCGATGCCATCTTCCAGGCTCATTATTCCGAGGACCGGAAGAAGACATTTTTCCATTCGAGCTCCTACACTGCCAACCCGATTGCCTGCGCGGCAGCACTTGCCAATGTCGAGATCTGGCGGGACGAGCCGGTGGCCGAGCGCATTGCGGCCTTGAGCGCAATGCAGGCCACCGGGCTTCGACGCTTTCGCGACAACAGCTTCTTCACCGACTGCCGGGCGACCGGCACGATCGCGGCGCTCGACCTGCGAACCGGTTCCGCAGGTTATCTCGCCGAGATCGGACCGAAACTGCGCGCTTTCTTCCTCGAGCGAGGGCTACTTGTGCGCCCGCTCGGCAATGTCCTCTACCTTCTGCCACCCTATTGCATCACCGGCGACGAGCTCGAGCGACTCTATGACGCCATTGAGGAGGCGGGCGAACGCTTCGGGTCCAGGCCATGAGCAAGTCGTCGCGCATTCTCGGGTTTGGCCATCATGCGCCTGGGCGAAAGGTGGCGAATGCCGAAATCGAGAGCAATCTCGGTCTTGATCCAGGCTGGATCGAAAGGCGTACCGGGATACGGTCGCGCTTCTGGGCAACCGACGAAGACACGCTGTCTGGTCTTGCTGCGCAGGCCGGCGACATGGCGCTGGCGAACGCCGGTATTGCGCGCCACGACATCGGTCTGCTGTTGCTTGCCACCTCGACGCCCGACCATCTTCTGCCGCCGAGCGCGCCGCTGGTCGCACACAAGCTTGGCCTTGGCAGCGCAGGCGCGGTGGATCTGACAGGCGCCTGCGCCGGCTTCATCTATGCGCTGATGTTTGCGGACGGATTTACCCGCCTGCACGGCAAAGCGAGCCTTGTTATCGCCGCCAATATCCTCAGCCGCCGCATCAATCCAGCCGAGCGCGCAAGCTCGGTCCTGTTTGCCGATGCCGCCGGCGCCCTGGTGATCGGTCAGTGCGATGATGCTGATCGGGGCATTCTCGGTGCCTCGGTGGCTTCGGACGGCTCGCGATACGGGCTGATCCAGATTCCCGCAGGAGGAAGCAACAAGCCGTTCCACGGTGACCTCGATCTCGCGCAAACCCGAATGAGGATGACGGACGGCCGCGAAGTGTTCGCAAAGGCCGTCGAGATGATGACCAATTGCTCAATAAGCGCGCTAGCCGCTGCCGGAGTGCGGCCACACGATCTCGGCCGGTTCGTGCCCCATCAGGCCAATGCCCGCATTTTCGACGCGGTCGGGAGGAACCTCGGCATCGCGGACCAAGCAATTGTCAAGACGATTGCCGAATACGGCAACTCTTCGGCCGCGACGATCCCGCTGTCGCTCTCGCTCGCCAACCAGACGGAGCCATTCCAGCCTGGAGAGAAAATCCTTCTGTCGGCGGCGGGTGCGGGTCTCAGCGGCGGCGCTCTCGTGGTTGGAATCTAGCCGGCCGGCTCACGCGCGCAGGACTGGTCATGAATGGGAATAGGGCAACAGAACCAATGCCAAAATGGCCTTCTGAAGCTCGACATGACCGAGCTGACGCAGCACGACCCCGTGCGAGCCTCTGGATGAGATCAAATGCATCACCTGTTGCATCATTCGTGCCATCTGAATAAAGCTCAAATACAAAGGGTGAGCCGCCCCATATATGTCTGATACCCGACATTGTTCACATAAAAGGCTCGATGCTTACACGCTCTTTGCTCTCTTCTCTTTGCTGTCTGCTCTTTTCTCTTTGCTCTTTGCTCTTTCGTCTTGACTAGCAGGAGCATGCGGCTTATCTCATTGCCGCGTTAGCACTCGCTTCCGCTGAGTGCTAAGCACGCTCCGGCAACGGAGAACCGTTCAACATCCGCACCAAGGACATCCAAAAATGGCAAAGTCGAATTTCCGGCCGCTGCATGACCGCGTGGTCGTTCGCCGGGTCGAATCCGAATCCAAGACCGCCGGCGGGATCATCATCCCGGATACGGCGAAGGAAAAGCCGCAGGAAGGCGAGATCATCGCCGTCGGCTCCGGCGCTCGTGACGAAGCTGGCAAGCTGGTCCCGCTGGACGTCAAGGCCGGCGACCGCATCCTGTTCGGCAAGTGGTCGGGTACCGAAGTCAAGCTCAATGGCGAAGACCTTCTGATCATGAAGGAATCCGACATTATGGGCATCATCGGCTGATATCAGGCCTTTCCTTCGCACCATCAAATCTGAATTTCGGGCGAGATGCCCAGGAGTAAAAAAATGGCTGCCAAAGACGTAAAATTCTCCCGCGATGCCCGTGAGCGCATGCTTCACGGCATCAACATCCTCGCCGACGCGGTGAAGGTCACCCTCGGCCCCAAGGGCCGCAACGTCGTCATCGACAAGTCGTTCGGCGCACCGCGCATCACCAAGGACGGGGTCACCGTCGCCAAGGAAATCGAACTTTCCGACAAGTTCGAAAACATGGGCGCGCAGATGATCCGCGAAGTTGCTTCGAAGACCAACGACATCGCCGGTGACGGCACCACAACCGCGACCGTTCTGGCGCAGTCGATCGTCCAGGAAGGCAACAAGGCCGTTGCCGCCGGCATGAACCCGATGGACCTGAAGCGCGGCATCGATCTGGCCGTGACCGAAGTCGTCGCGGCGCTCGGCAAGGCTGCCAAGAAGATCAAGACCTCCGAGGAAGTTGCCCAGGTCGGCACGATCGCCGGCAATGGCGACGAGTCGGTCGGCAAGATGATCGCCGAAGCGATGCAGAAGGTCGGCAACGAAGGCGTCATCACGGTTGAGGAAGCCAAGACCGCCGAGACTGAACTCGAGGTCGTCGAAGGCATGCAGTTCGACCGCGGCTATCTCTCGCCCTACTTCGTCACCAACGCCGACAAGATGGTTGCCGAGCTCGAGGACGTCTACATCCTCCTGCACGAGAAGAAGCTGTCCAACCTGCAGGCGATGCTGCCGGTTCTCGAAGCCGTCGTGCAGACCTCGAAGCCGCTGCTCATCATCTCGGAAGACGTCGAAGGCGAGGCCCTGGCCACGCTGGTCGTCAACAAGCTGCGTGGCGGCCTGAAGATCGCCGCCGTCAAGGCGCCGGGCTTCGGTGATCGCCGCAAGGCCATGCTGGAAGACATCGCCATCCTCACCGGTGGCCAGGTCATCTCCGAAGACCTCGGCATCAAGCTCGAGAACGTCGGCCTCAACATGCTCGGCCGCGCCAAGAAGGTGTCGATCTCCAAGGAGAACACCACCATCGTCGACGGTGCCGGCAAGAAGGCCGAGATCCAGGGCCGCGTTGCCCAGATCAAGCAGCAGATCGAAGAGACCACTTCGGACTACGACAAGGAGAAGCTGCAGGAACGTCTGGCGAAGCTCGCCGGCGGCGTTGCGGTGATCCGCGTCGGCGGTGCGACGGAAGTCGAAGTCAAGGAAAAGAAGGACCGCGTCGATGACGCCCTCAACGCGACCCGCGCGGCCGTCGAAGAAGGCATCGTTGCAGGCGGCGGCGTCGCTCTCCTGCGCGCTTCGGCCGACATCAAGGTCACCGGCGTCAATGCCGACCAGGCCGCCGGCATCAACATCGTTCGTCGTGCGCTGCAGGCTCCGGCCCGCCAGATCGCGGCCAACGCCGGTGCGGAAGCATCGATCGTTGCCGGCAAGATCCTTGAGAACAAGGGCTTGACCTTCGGTTACAACGCCCAGACCGGCGAGTATGGCGACATGATCGCCATGGGCATCGTCGATCCGGTCAAGGTTGTCCGCACGGCCCTCCAGGACGCGGCCTCGGTCGCCGGCCTGCTGGTCACCACCGAAGCCATGATCGCGGAGGCTCCCAAGAAGGAGTCGGCTGGCGGCGGCATGCCTGGCGGCATGGGCGGCGGCGGCATGGGCGGCATGGGCGGCATGGGCGGCATGGATTTCTAATCCAGCCCCTATCAACCTACAGTGGCAAGGGCGGCAGCAATGCCGCCCTTTCCTTGTGTGCCGAACATGATCGACACCTTGGAGGTGCAGTCCCGAGGATCTCGTTCGAGCCTTGCGCACCAACGCACTTGGAGGAAAAACGCTCGGCCAGACGGTTCGCTGACACGACCGTTTCGTCCACCGAATCCGTTGTGGAGACGGTCGCATCTGGCATTTCGGCCGGCGAAGCTGACA
>NZ_JAMYNS010000029.1:0-55873 GCF_040319125.1 Mesorhizobium sp. M0938
TCCCTCCCGCCCGTTTTTACTTTTTAATTTTTGCTTTTGGCTTTTTTTCCTTTTTTTTTCCACAAAACCCCCCCCCCGCGGGGCCGTTTCTCCGGGGTTTGGTGTTCCCGGGGGGCAACCCCGCTCCCCTCGCACCGGCTTATGCGAAACAGGGCTGCGAACGTCAAGATATTGTTCGGTTTTTGCCCGGCTTTCGCCCAAAAGCTATGGGCGGCGACACACTCGCCAGCGCCGCCGCCCAATTAGATCGATTGAAATCGGCTGGTGGTCGTCAGCCTTTGCGCAGGTCGCCGTCCGGCTGGACGACGAAGATCAGCACCGCCAGCATGGTCATGTAGAATTTGAACGCCGCCTCCTGGCCGTTCCACGTCGAAGACTGCCACATGACGAACCACTCGCCGCCGACAACCATAAAGCCGAAATACCAAACGAGGAAACCCATCGTGGCGGCGATCACCACGAAGTTCTTGGCGTCGTTGAAAACCTGCCCGCTGGCATTGCGCGCCTGCCACAGGTTCCACGCGGCAATCAGATAAAGCAGGCAGGTCAGCGCCTCGCCCAGGATGATCAGCCAGTAGCCCGCCGTCCACAGCGACGGGTCGGTGATCGACCGATACATCAATGCGTTACCCGGAAAGGTTGTGTCCATGCTCAGCACATGCTGGACAAAAGCAAAGTTTGAGCCGTAATCGGTGATGTTGCCGAAAGCGACAAGGAAGGCGAAAATCGCCAGACACAGACACATGACGATCTTGGAGAGACGCGCGGTCATGGCAAGAACTCCTGCTGAAAGATCGGGGCATCGCACGCATCAATCGCCGAGTCCCGAAGATCGCGCAACCGGGGTTCCAGTGATCATAGTGCTCACCACCATCGCGAGACATTATGCCGGCCTGCACGGCATTGCGGAGACTGTCGAAGCTCTCGATCTCGACAGCAATTGCGCCGTAGGTGACCTTGTTTCTTTTATGAAAGCTGCAAGACAGTACGATTTTGCAGTCATCCGCCGCCGCTGGATTTCGGGCGAGACGGGCAGCACGCTCGAACTGACGCTCGATCACCCGGCGCGAGCCTGATCAGGCGCAGCAAGAAACTTGCGAATAGGCAGCGCTCGTCCTGCTTTGCAAACCCAGACGGGGTAGCCTATCTTCAAGGTCGAATTGGAGCTGACCCATGAAGTTCAAGGCGATCATTCACGAAGCCGAAGAAGGTGGCTACTGGGCCGAAGTGCCGGCAATTCCCGGCTGCGCGACCCAGGGTGAAACCTTGGACGAACTTGTCGAGAACTTGCGTGAAGCGATCGAAGGCTGCCTCTCGGTAGAGCCGCTATCTTTCACTTCAGAACCCGGCCGGGTCATGGAAATCGCTGTTTGAAGTCCATTTCCGGCAAAGAGTTTGCGCGTGCCGTAGAGCGGCAAGGCTGAAAGCTTTTGCGTGTTGCTGGCAGTCATCACATCTACGGCAAGGAAGGTAGCATCGTGCGCCTTTCGATCTCGATTCACAGCAACAAACCGCTCAAAACGGGGCCTTGCGGCATCTCTTGGCGCTGGCCGGGATGAGCGAACGCGATATCTGAGCTCTGACCTGTCGGCTACGCCGCCTCCCGCCCCATACGCCGAGCTGTGTAGCGCTCGATCGCCGACAACCCGTCATAGATCAGCACGGCAAGAGCTGCGACGATCAGGCCGCCCTGCAGGATAAAGGCGAGATTGTTCGACAAGAGACCGGCGATGATCACCTCGCCCAGCGTCCTGGCCGCCACGGTCGAGCCGATCGTTGCGGTGGCGAGACTGATGACCACCGACAGCCGGATGCCGCCGAGAATAATCGGCGCGCTGAGCGGCAGCTCGACCTTGATCAGTCTTTGCCAGCCGGTCATGCCGGCGCCGCGCGCCGCCTCGACCACATTGGCCGGCAGCGTCGTCAGCCCGGTCAGCGAGTTCTCGAAGATCGGCAGCAGGCCATAGAGAAACAGCGCGATCAGTGTCGGTTTCTCGCCGAAGCCGACCGCTGGCACGGCCAGCGCCAACACCGCCACCGGCGGAAAAGTCTGGCCGATATTGACCAGGCTGCGCGACAGCGGCAGGAATTCTACGCCGGCCGGCCTGGTGACCAGGATGGCGAGCGCCACGGCAACGATGGTCGCGGCCACGGTGGCGATCAGCACGGTCCTCAGATGCAGCAGCGTCAGCGACAGCAGGCTGCCCTGGTTGTAGATCGCCGGCGCGTTGTTCTCGGTCAGCGGCTTCAGAAGCGGTTCGAACCAGCCGGGGGTGGTCACGAATGCGACGAGCAGCACCACCAGGACAAGCCTGAGCAGCGATGGAAGCCAGGCTTTTAAGCCAGCCTCTTTCATGCCGGCCTCGCCGCGCGCTTCACCAGCCCGTCCACCGTCACACGACCGAGTGGCTTACCGTCGGCGCCCTTCACCGGCAGAGCCGGGCGGCCCGACCAGAGGAGCTCGGCCAGCGCATCGCGCTGGCTGGCATCTTCGGGGATCGCCTCGCCTTCGGCGGTCCCCTTCTCCACCGCATCGCGCACGCGGCCGAGCGACAGCAGGCGGAACGGCTTTTCACTGGCGCCGACCAGGCTCTCGACGAAGGCGCTGGTCGGCTTCGCCAGGATCTCGGCGGGCTTGGCATATTGCACCAACTTGCCGGCATCCATCACCGCGATCTTATCGCCCATATGCACCGCCTCTTCCATGTCATGGGTGACGAGGATGATGGTGGTGCCGAAGCGCTTCTGGATCGCCAGAAGATCCTCCTGCGCCTTGTTGCGGATGATCGGGTCGAGCGCGCCGAACGGCTCGTCCATCAACAGCACGTTCGGTTCCGCGGCAAGCGCGCGGGCAACGCCGACGCGCTGCTGCTGGCCGCCGGAGAGCTCGTGCGGATAACGTGGCCCAAACGCCTCGGGATCGAGCTGGTAGAGCGTCATCAACTCGTCGACACGGCGCTTGATACGGGCCGCGTCCCAGCCGAGCAGCACCGGCACGGTGGCGATGTTCTGCGCCACCGTGCGATGCGGAAACAGACCATGGCCCTGGATGGCGTAGCCGATGCTGCGGCGCAGCTCATAGCCGGGCAGCGAGCGGTTGTCGGCGCCGTCGAGCTTGATCACGCCCGCGGTCGGCTCGACCAATCGGTTGATCATGCGAAGCAGCGTCGTCTTGCCGGACCCCGAGGTGCCGACGATGACGGCGATGGTGCGCGGCTCGATCACCATCGACACATCGTCGACCACCGTTGTCGCGTCATAGCGCTTGGTAATGCCTTCGATCTCGATCATGCCGGTTGCGCCTCGCGTCTCTTGGTGGAGGTCATTTCGATCACCGCATCGAGGATGATGGCGGCGGTAAAGGCCAGCGCCACCGTCGGTATGGCGCCAAGCAGCACCAGGTCCATCGCGGTCTGGCCAACGCCCTGGAACACGAACACGCCGAAGCCACCGCCGCCGATCAGCGCCGCGATGGTGGCAAGGCCGATGTTCTGGACCAGCACTATGCGGATGCCGGTGAGGATCACCGGAAAAGCCAGCGGAAATTCGACGCCGAACAGGCGCTGGCGGTCGGTCATGCCCATACCCCGCGCCGCGTCGTTGGCTGCACGTGGCACACCGGCCAGCCCGACCACGGTATTGGCCACCACCGGCAGCAGCGAATAGAGAAACAGGGCGACGAAAGCCGGTGCGGTGCCGATGCCGCGAATGCCGAGGGAGGCCGCGCCGGGCACATGCGTGGCGACCCAGCCGAGCGGCGCGATCAACAGGCCGAACAGCGCGATCGAGGGAATGGTCTGGATGATGTTCAGAACGTTCAGCACGCCGGCCCGCAATTTCTCGACGCGGTGGCAGAGGATGCCGAGCGGCAGGCCTGCGATCACCGCCGCCGCCAACGAGCCCAGCGCCAGCGTCACATGCTTGGAGCCTTCCGCCCAGAAACTGTCGGCACGGTTGGCATATTCCTTGAGAATCGACAGGCTGTTCCAGCTTCCCGAGACCAGCAGCACGCTGATCGCCGCTGCCGCGACGACGAGCACGCCGATCCGCGCCGCTGGCGACAGGTTCAGCCTTGTCAGAACGTCGGCGAGCAAAAGCGTAAAGGCGAAGATGAGCAGCCAGAAGCCCGAGGCCGGCGAGATGCGGGCAAAGCTGTTGCCCTCAGGCGTCAGGAAGCTGCCGGCGACCCCGATCAGCAGCGCCAGTGCTGCAAGCGCGGCCACGCTGGCGGCAAGGCGCAGGATCAGCGGCGTCTTCAAAAGCGCGATAAGCGCCGCGGTGACGACGACCGCCAGCAGCAGCGAGCCTGCCAACGCAGGCAGAGCCTCGATAATCGAGCGTGCCTCGCCTGGCACGATGCGATTGGCACGGAAGGTGGCGAAGGGTGCCGCGAAAGCGGCATAGGCAACAATCGCGGCAATGACCACGCCGAGCTTGTCGAAGCGGATGGTCATGACGTGCCATTGCGACGGCGGCGACTTGAGGACCCGACGTCAGGACCAGGACCGCCGCGCTCCGTCGCGCCCCCCTCTGTCCTGCCGGACATCTCCCCCACACGGGGGGAGATCGGCAGCTTCATTGCCGCCGGTCCATCTTCGCCGTTGGCGATTGGCGAAAGCCGAGCGGGCATCCAATCTCCCCCCAAGTGGGGGAGATGGCCGGCAGGCCAGAGGGGGGCGCCTCGCACCGGCGTCATTTTCAAAACGGGCTGACTACTTCAAAAACCCGTTCTTCTTCAAAAACTCTTCGGCGACGCCCTTGACCGGTTCGCCGCCGACCTGCACGCGGCCGTTCAGTTCCTGCAGGGTGACGAGGTCGAGTTTGGCGAAGACCGGCTTCAGCAGCGTCTCGATTTCGGGATGCTCCTTCAGCACCGCCTCGCGGATGATCGGCGCCGGCTGGTAGACCGGCTGCACGCCCTTGTCGTCTTCGAGCACGACCAGGCCGGACGGCGCGATGCCGCCATCGGTACCGTAGACCATGGCGGCATTGGCGCCGTTGGTCTGGTTCGCTGCCGCGGCTATGGTCGCTGCCGTATCGCCGCCGGACAGCGTGATCAGCTGGTCCGGCTTCAGCGTGAAGCCATAGGTGGTCTGGAACGCCGGCAGCGCGGCAGCCGAATTGACGAACTCGGCCGAGGCCGCCAGCACCACCTGGCCGCCGCCGGAGACATATTTGCCGAAGTCGGACAGCGTCGCCAGCTTGTTGGTATCGGCGACATCCTTGCGCAATGCGATCGCCCAGGTGTTGTTGGCCGGCGATGGCGACAGCCAGACGATCTTGTTGGCGTCGTAGTCGAGCTTCTTGGCCGTCTCATAGGCTTTCGCCGCATCCTTCCACACGGGATCGTCGGCTTTTTCGAAGAAGAAGGCGGCGTTGCCAGTGTATTCCGGATAGATGTCGATCTCGCCGGCAGTAATCGCCTTACGCACCACAGGGGTGCCGCCGAGCTGGATCCGGTCGGTGGTCTGGATGTTGTTGGCGTTCAGCACCAGCTGGATGATGTTGCCGAGCACGCCGCCTTCGGTGTCGATCTTCGACGACACGACCACCTGAGCGCTCGCCGAGGCTGCGGTGATGCCGAGCGCCAGAGCCGCGCCGGCCAGAACCTTGACTGAAAACATTTGACAAATCCCTTGCTGAGAACCGGACTACGGCTGCCGCATATGAGCATGGCTTCAATGCTCCGTCGGGGTACACGGTTTCATAAGAAGGGGGATGGGCGCAATAATTTTGTTCCGATGCGGTAAATTCGGGCGTGGCTCGTCCCGACAGCGTCGTGTCAGGTAGTCCCGCGCAAGCTCGTCATCTTCAATGCGCCCAATGCCACGAAGCACAGCACCGTCACCGGGAAGATGATCCAGTTCAGCATCTCCCAGCCCCAGGCATTGTAGACGGCACCCGACATCAGCGAAGCAAAGGCGACGGAGCCGAACAGGACGAAGTCGTGAAAACCCTGGACCTTACCTTTCTCGGACGGCCGATAGCTGTCCGCTACCATGGCGGTGGCGCCGATGAAGCCGAAATTCCATCCGAGGCCAAGCAGGATCAGCGCCGTCCAGAACTGCCACAACGCCAAGCCCGACAGTGCCACCACGGCGCAGCCGATGAGCAATACAAGCCCGGCCGCCACGATCCGCTCGGCACCGAAGCGATGGATCAGCGAGCCGGTGAAGAAGCTCGGCGCGAACATCGCCATGACATGCCAGGAAATGCCGAGCGTGGCGTCGTCCGTCGACAGGCCGCAGCCGACCATGGCCAACGGCGCGCCGGTCATGACGAAGCTCATCAGCGCATAGCTACCGACGGCGCAAAACAGAGCCGCGACAAAACGCGGTCTCGTCACGATCTCTGAAAGTGGGCGGGCGTCGCTGCCGGCGATTTCAGCCTTACCGGTTGCGCTGGCCGGGACGTGCAGGAAGGAGAGAATAGCGGCGCCGACCGCGGCCAGCACCAGGATGGACGCGAACGAGCCGGCAAACATCACCGGCAAAAACAAGTCGCGGGTGAAGATGACGATCTGCGGCCCGAGTATGGCGGTGACGACGCCGCCAGCCAGCACGAAGGAGATGGCGCGCGCCTTGAACTCCGGCGTCGCATTGTCGGCGGCGGCGAAGCGGAATTGCTGGACGAAGGCGCCGCCGACGCCGATGACGGTCAGGCCGAAGGCGAACAGCCAGAAGCTGGGGTGGAAGAGTGCCAGTGTCGCTATGAGGCCACCCAGCGCAGTAACAATCGTGCCGGTCATAAAGCCGTCGCGCTGGCCCAGCCAGCGGATGATGGCCGCGGCCGGCAAGGAGCCGAGCGCCACGCCGAGGTTGAAACCTGTGACCGGCGCCGTCGCCAGCGACTTGTCGGCATCGAGCAGATGCTGCCCGGCCAGCGCTCCCAGGGAAATGGCGATGGGTGCGGCCGAACCGATAATCGCCTGCGAAGCGGCGAGGATGAACGCGGTGCGGCGCGCTTCCTTAACGGCCTCGACGGCGACGATGGCCGTCATGGCGCGTCCTTGCCGCGCCCCTCGCCGCGCACCCGGCGCGACACGCGATCGAGCACCGCGTTGACCAGCTTCGGTTCATCTTCCTCATAGAAGGCCTTGGCGATGTCGACATATTCGGAGACGATGACGGCGACCGGCACGTCCTCGCGCTTCATCAATTCGTAGACGCCGGCGCGCAATATGGCGCGCAGCGTCGAATCGAGCCTGGACAATGGCCAGTCCTCGGTCAGCGCCTGGCGGATGATCGGGTCGATGATCTTCTGGTTTTCGACGACGCCGGCGAGGATGGCGCGAAACCATTGCGCGTCCGCCTCGCGATAGAGCGCCCCATCGACTTCCTTGCCAAGCCTGAATGCCTCGTATTCGGCGGTGATCTCGAAGACGCCGCTGCCGGCCACATCCATCTGGTAGAGCGCCTGCACGGCGGCCAGACGGGCAGCACCGCGCTTGTTGGCGTGGCGTACCGCAGGCTGGCCGGGTGACGCGGGTTCGCTCACGATCGCTCTCCCAACTGTTGCTTGAGGGCAATCATAGTCAGCGCCGCGCGCGCTGCAAAGCCGCCCTTGTCGCCTTCCGAACGCCTGGCCCGCGTCCAGGCCTGCTCGTCGTTTTCGGTGGTCAGGATGCCGTTGCCGATGCAGACCGCTTCCTGCACGGACAGATCCATCAGCGCACGGCTAGACTCGTTGGCGACGATGTCGAAATGATAGGTGTCACCGCGCACGACGGTGCCGAGGGCGACAAAACCGTCATAGCTTGGCCCGCCTTCGGTGGCGCCGTCGAGCGCGAAGGAAATCACCGCGGGAATTTCGAGCGAACCAGGAACGGTAACGACGTCGTATGTCGCGCCCGCTTCCTCAAGCGCGTTTGTCGCGCCTTCGAGCAGCGCGTCGGCAAGGTCGTCATGAAAGCGAGCCTCGATGACAAGAAGGTGGGCCTTCTTCTTCGGGCGAATGAACGCTTTGCCGTGTTGGGATGTGCCAGCCATAGATGTCTCCGGGATCGCCGGTGACTTAGGCCGAAGCCGATATGATCGCAAGCGGAAGATTGGCGCGGCGCGGTGACAGTCCTTATCGATCCTCTCGCGTGTGCCACAGGCGGAGCACATAGATGGTCGATTTCTGGATCTCGTAACGCATTTCGTAGTTGCCTATCAGAATGCGGCGAACTTCGCGTGGTTCGAACTCTTCCAGACTTTCACCGATGCGCGGATGTTCAGTCAGCCGGGTGGGAGCGGCAGTCAGAGATTGCACCACGCGTGCGGCTGCCTGGCTATTCACCGGCGCGAGAAAGTCATAAAGCCGCACCAAATCGGACAGAGCCTTGCTGGTCCACTTCAATTCCATCAAAGCGGTGCCGGCAGCGGCTTTTCCTTGTCAAGGCTATCGGCCCATGCCTGCACGGTTTGGTGATCGACAACATGCCCGCAATCCACATCGGCCAGCGCTTCGAGCGTGAGCCGCCGACGCTCCTCCTCCATATCAACCCAAGCGGAAAGGGCTTGCTTTACGATCCAGCCCCGTGGACGCTCAAGACGAGCCGCGAGTTGGTCTACCTTTTCTGCGAGTGGCAGGGGAACGTGCGCGGTAATTACCTTGGTATCCATTGGAAAGCCTCGTCTAATCGAACCTAATCATAGTGATTAAATGTGATTATGTCGAGCTGGAATGGTCTGACGATGGCCTCAAAGCCCCTCTTTTGCCGCCTCCGCCAGGCGTGCCGCGTAGCGGGCCATGGTGTCGATCTCGAGGTTGACCCGGTCGCCGACCTGGCGTTCGCCCCAGGTTGTCACCGTCAGCGAGTGATGGATCAGCAGCACGTCGAAGCGCGTGCCTTCGACCTTGTTGACGGTGAGCGAGGTGCCGTCGAGCGCGACGGAGCCCTTGGGGGCGATGAACTTGGCCAGTTCGCGCGGTGCTTCGAGCGTGAAGCGCACGGCGTCGCCTTCCTCCTTGCGCGCCACGATCTCGGCCATGCCGTCAACATGGCCTGATACAATGTGGCCACCGAGTTCGTCACCGATCTTCAGCGCCCGCTCCAGATTGATCCTGGTACCGGATTTCCAGTCCATCGCCGTCGTCAGCCTGAGCGCCTCTTCCCACGCCTCGACCTCAAACCAGCGTGCATTGGCGCCGCTTTCCGGGAGCGCCGTCACCGTCAGGCAGACGCCGCCGCAAGAAATCGAGGCACCAATGGCGATCGTTTCAGGGTCATAGGCCGTGTCTATACGCAAGCCGACCCCCTCTCTCAGAGGCTTGACGGCAGCGACGGTGCCAACATCGGTGACAATCCCGGTAAACATCAGATACTGTCTTTCAGTTTGACCATGATCTTGTCCAAAAACCGGTTTCCACTTTTTGGGATCATGGTCTTATCCACTCGGCATAGCTGTCTTCGCCGAAACGCATGTCGCGCAATTTGCGAAATCCTGCCGGGATATGGCTGGCGTCGACGGGCGATGCAATGCCACCCTTGCCGATCGGCTCCGGCCCCTGGAACAGCACGATCCGGTCGACCAGCCCTTCGGCGAGGAAGGCTTTGGCCACCTTGGCGCCGCCTTCGACCAGCACGCTTGCCATGCCGAGCGCGGCCAGATCCTCGAGCAGCTCCGGCAGCGCAATATCGCCGTCATAGGTCTCAGTGCCGATGAAGCGCACGCCAGCGCGTTCGAGTGCTGACCGCCGCTGCGGATCGGCTTCGGCACAGGCGGCGACATAAAGCGGAACCCGGTCGACGCCGGCGACCAGTTTCGACGTCTCCGGCAGCCTGATCTGGCGGTCGAGCACGATGCGCGCCGGCGAACGGTTTTCCAGCCCCGGCAACCGCACCGTCAGCGCCGGATCGTCCTCCAGCGCCGTGCCGATGCCGATCAATATGCCGTCGGCTTCGGCCCGCATCAGATAGACTTCGCGCCGGGCGATGTCGCCAGTGATCGAGACCTGCCCCTCGCCTTCCATGCCGATCTTGCCGTCGCTGGAAAGCGCAAGTTTCAGAATTACTTCCGGTCGCTTTTTGAGAGATCGAGTGAGATAGCCGGCCATCTGCTCGGCGGCTTCTGCCACCAGCACCTTTTCGACCACCTCGACACCGGCGGCACGCAGGATCGCATAGCCGTTGCCGGCCACCCTTGGATCTGGGTCGCTCGCGGCCCCAACCACCCGCGTGACGCCGGCATTGACCAATGCATTGGCGCAAGGCGGTGTGCGGCCATGGTGGGCGCAGGGCTCCAGAGTGGCATAGGCAGTGGCGCCGCGTGCGAGTTCGCCAGCCTCGGCCAGCGCCTCGGTCTCGGCATGCGGCCGGCCGCCAACAGCGGTGACACCGGTGCCGACGATCATCGGCCCGGTGCCGTCGTCGCGCACGATTAGCGTGCCGACCGAAGGGTTGGTCGAGGTCCGCCCGGCATTTTTCCGCGACAGCCTGAGTGCCGCCGCCATGAAGCGGCGGTCAAGGCCCTCTTGTTCGGCTTGGCTGCGCCTTGCCATGCTTAGCCGGCGTCCTCTTCCTTGAGCTCATCCCCCTTGAGTTCGCCCAGTACGTCGTGGAAATCCTTGGCCTCGCGGAAATTGCGATAGACCGAGGCGAAGCGGACATAGGCGACGTCGTCGAGCGACTTCAGCGCCTCCATGACAAGGCGGCCGACCTCACCCGAGGCGACTTCGGTCTCGCCCGAGCTTTCGAGCTGGCGCACGATGCCGGTCACCGCGCGGTCTATGCGCTCGGGATCGACATTGCGCTTGCGCACCGCGATCTCGACCGAGCGCAGCAGCTTGTCGCGGTCGAACGGCACTTTGCGTCCGGACTTCTTCACCACGACGAGATCGCGCAACTGCACACGCTCGAAGGTGGTGAAGCGGCCACCGCAATCGGGGCAGACGCGCCGCCTGCGGATCGCCGCGCCATCTTCGGCAGGGCGCGAATCCTTCACCTGCGTATCTTCGGACTGGCAGTAGGGACAGCGCATGGAGAACCTTTGTTGGATTCGAAACGACCAAGGACTTAGTAGCTTTCGGCGCGGAATCAAAGACCCAGAAAACAAGCACTGGCCCAGCACCAAGTCGAACCGCCACCAGCCGTGGCGAGAGCTGTCGCGAGAAAAGACCGCCGGTGCTACAAGGCCGTCGGCACCAGGAGCGGCTGAAGGAGAGGGCTGGTGAATCTTTTAGGCAAAAGACTGCAGGGCAAACTCGTTACGTCCATCTCAAAGGAGAACGACGTGTGCATAGTAGCCTTCGATGACGGCACAGCTATGACAGTCAATACGGCTGTCAGTCCGTGGTTTGTCGCGGAAGCAGAACCACCACGCGTGACCGGCTTTGTTAAACGAGACCATGGTTACAGAATAACTCTGTCTGGCCAATCCTATATCGATATTTCTGGAGATGAAAACCTTATCGTCTCTCCCGAAATATTCGTCTACGTTGACATCGATGGCCAATATATTGTTGAGACGTAAAATAAGTTTTTTTAAGCAACGCAACGCCGTAGCCATCTGACGGGGGAGAATGCAAGCGTTCGCTCAGCTCGGCAGGAACGGCTTTCGATGAAGTCTTACGGCGCGACGTCACCGGTCGGAAACCTACATGACAGACCGAGGCTGCGATAGGCCTTGGTGAAGCCGTCCATCGATACCGTCGCGACCGGCTTGTCGGCGAAGACGATATCGAGCGCGCCGGCGCGGCGCATGGCGCGCAGCAGCGCCAGGCTGACCTCGGTCTTGTTGTTCAACATCCATTTCCCGCCGGCAAGGGCATTGACGGTCGCCTTGACCTTGCCGTTGCTGTCGCCGAACACCGCCGGGATGTTCTCGCCGGTCGGCAAGTCCTTGTTCCTCATCGCGATGACAAGGGTCGGATAGCCATTGGGCGGTAATGCATCACCGTTCGAGATGGCAAGCGTGAGGGTGCCGCTGGTACCGCTGGCGTCGAGAAAGGCGGTCGAGGCGACGCAGGTCTTGCGCACGTCCTCACCGGTATCGATCTCGTCCACGGTGGTGGACCATTTGCCGAAGGTTTCCGTCTTCGGTGCGGTTGGGGTCGGCGCGGACTGTGCCAAGGCGGCGGACAGCGGCAAGATGGTCAATGTGGCCAACACGCCAAGCGCGCCAAAACCAGCGACACGGAAAATCTGCATCATCGTCAAGGCTCCTGTCCGGACTCCGTGCCCGCTGAAACGGTCGTTCTCCTACGGCCGATAAGGGACGACAGTTTGCGAGCGCTCAACCGAGATAGGGATAAAGCGGAAAACGATCGGTCAGCGCGGCCACCTTCGCCTTCACCGCTGCCTCGACGACTGCATTGCCTTCGTCGGAATTCGCGGCCTTGAGCCCGTCCAGCACCTCGGCGATCAGCTTGCCGATCTCGCGGAACTCGGCCTGGCCGAAACCGCGCGTGGTGCCGGCCGGCGTGCCGAGGCGCACGCCCGAGGTGACGAACGGCTTTTCAGGATCGAACGGGATGCCGTTTTTGTTGCAGGTGATGTTGGCGCGGCCAAGCGCTGCCTCCGCGCGCTTGCCGGTGGCGTTCTTGGGCCTGAGGTCGACCAGCATTAGATGATTGTCGGTGCCGCCGGAGACGATGTCGAGACCGGTCTCCTGCAGGCTGGAGGCGAGCGTCTTGGCGTTGGCAGCGACGCTCTCGGCATAGAGCTTGAAGCTTGGCTTCAGCGCTTCGCCGAGCGCCACCGCCTTGGCAGCGATGACGTGCATCAGCGGCCCGCCCTGCAGGCCCGGAAACACCGCCGAGTTCATCTTCTTGGCGATGTCCTCGTCGTTGCACAGGATCATGCCGCCGCGTGGGCCGCGCAACGACTTATGTGTGGTGGTGGTGACCACATGCGCATGGGGCAGCGGCGACGGATGCACGCCGCCGGCGACCAGGCCGGCGATATGGGCCATGTCGACCATCAGATAGGCGCCGACCGCGTCGGCGATCTCGCGAAAACGCTTCCAGTCCCAGACGCGCGAATAGGCAGTGCCGCCGGCAAGGATCAGCTTCGGCTTGGTCTCGTGGGCGGTCTTCTCGATCGCATCCATGTCGAGCAGGTTATCGTCCCTGCGCACGCCGTAGGAAACGACCTTGAACCATTTGCCTGACATGTTGACCGGCGAGCCATGGGTCAGATGGCCGCCCGAATTCAGATCGAGGCCCATGAAGGTGTCGCCGGGCTGCAGCAGCGCCAGGAACACCGCCTGGTTCATCTGGCTGCCGGAATTCGGCTGGACGTTGGCGAAGTTGCAGCCGAAGAGTTTTTTGGCGCGCTCGATGGCCAGTTCCTCGGCCACGTCGACGAATTGGCAGCCGCCATAATAGCGCTTGCCCGGATAACCCTCGGCGTATTTGTTGGTCATGATCGACCCTTGCGCCTCGAGTACGGCGCGGGAGACGATGTTTTCCGATGCGATCAGCTCGATCTCGTGCCGCTGGCGACCGAGTTCGTTGCGGATCGCGCCGAAAATCTCGGGATCGGCATCGGCCAGTGTGGTTTCGAAGAAGGATTCGAATTTGTTCGACACTGCCGCTGCTGTTGCCATGAGCTGAATTCCTCAGGTTTGGGGTCTGCCGCGCCATTAACACAGTTGCTTTCGCCCCGCCACGTTTGCAGCGCGAAATTTGCTGGCCGGATTGCGGCAGCGAGGCGAAGAGCCAGCTATTTTCTCGCCTGCCAGCCCTTCAGCAAAGCCTCGGTGAGCGTAATCTCGGTCAACAGCGCCTGCATCGTGTGGTCGTTGATCTCTCGGCTGCGAAACATGGCGCGAACCGCCGTGCGCTCGGCCTCGATGCCGGCGAGCCTCAATTCAAGCTCCATCCGTCCGGCTTCACGGGCTTCGGCGCGTGCTTCATCCGCTTCGTCGGAGGCGGCGATGCGGCGGCGGTAGCCGGCGACAATACTGTCGGCCGCGGCAAGCAGGGCGCCGGGCACCTCGCCTTCGTCCCCATCCTCCGCGGCGGCCATGTTTTCGATGCGGGCGATGGCGGCCTTTGCCGCACCGACGCGCGCCAGGCGCTCCTCGGCCGCCCCTGGATCTTCGCCCGGCTCGACCAGCCCGTGCGCGATCTTCGGCAAGGCAAGGCTGGCGATGGCCAGCGAGCAAATGATGACGCCGGCTGCCAGGAAGATCACTTCGTCGCGCGCCGGAAACGGCGAGCCGTCCGGCATGGCGAGCGGCAACGACAGAATGCCGGCCAGCGTTATGGCGCCACGCACCCCGGCCACCGAGCCTGCGAGCCGGATGCGTAGCCCGAACGGTTCGGCCTTGCGCTTGCGCAATCGCGCCAAGACGCGGGCTGTAGTGTCGCCAATCCAGATCCAGACGAAGCGCAGCCCGATCAGGCACAGCGTCAGCGCCAACACCGTCAGGATCGGCTGGATGACCGGATAGCGGCCGCTGAGCCCGGGCGGTACGTTGCCGATGATGTCGGGAAGCTGCAGGCCGAGCAGGATAAAGAGAGCGCCGTTGAAAACGAAGGAAAGCGTCGACCAAAGCGACATCGTCTGCATGCGCGCCGAAACGCCGAGGAAACGGAAAATTCCGGACCCGCCGGTCAGCATGCCGGCGGTGACCGCTGCCAGGATGCCCGAAGCCCCGAAGTGCTCCGCGCCGAGATAGGCGACGAAGGGCAGCAGGACCATGACCAGCACCTGTGCCTCGGCCGGCACGCCGCCGATGCGGTTCAGCAATTGCAGCGCCTTGGCGGCAACGAACAATGCCACCACGCCGGCCAGGATGCCAATTGCCACGGCGTAGAGGAAAGTCAGGGATGCGGCGGCGAAGGAGAAGCTGCCGGTCAACACTGCCACCACGGCAAAACGGAACATGACCAGCCCCGACGCATCGTTGAGCAGGGACTCGCCTTCCAGAATGTGCATCAGCCGCGCCGGAACCACATTCTTGTCGACGATCGAGGACACCGCCACCGCGTCGGTCGGCGACAGAACCGCGGCAAGCGCGAAAGCGACGACGAGCGGAACGCTCGGCACCAGCCAGTGCAAGGCGTAGCCGAAGCCGACGATGGTGAAGAAGACCAGTCCGATGGCAAGGTCCAGTATCGGCCCGCGCAGCGCCAGCAGCTCACGCTTCGGTGCCGTAACGGCGTCGCTGAACAGCAGCGGTGGAATGAACACCAGCAGGAAAAGCTCGGGATCGATCTCGACATGGATGCCGCGCACCGGCAAGGCGAGTGCGGCCCCTATGGCAATCTGCAGCACCGGCAACGGGACGCGCACCAGCCGTGCCAGCGCGCCTGATACCGCGACGAAAACGAGTACAATCAGGATGAAGATGGCGACTTGCATGGCCCTGTACCGAACGACGCTTTCCGGATCTTGCACAAAGCGCGCCCTCCAGCCGGATACAAAAAGGCCGCCCTCAGCGGCGGCCTTTTCAGCAGAAAGATCAGTTGCTTAGAGCGCAGAAGTGATCTGCAGCTCGTTGGCTCCGTCCAGCCCATAGATATCGTCGCGGAACTGCACGACGCCAGGCCCCGTCGACCAGGCCGAGATGTAGAGGAAATAGACCGGCACCGGATTGTTGACCTGCACCGGGATGTTCTCGCCGCTTTTGATCGCCGCCTCGAAATGCTGGCGGTTCCAGCCCGGCGTGTCGCGCAGGATCCAGGTGACGAGGTCGCGCACGTTCTGGACGCGCACGCAGCCCGAGGAATCGAAGCGCATCATCTTGCCGAACAGGCTCTGCTGCGGCGTGTCGTGCATGTAGACGCCGTCCGGGCTCGGGAAATTGATCTTGACCGAAGCCATCGCATTGCCGGCGCCCGGATCCTGGCGAAAGCGGTATTTGGCGGCGTCGTCGGTCGACCAGTCCACGGTCAGCGGATCGACCTCGCTGCCATCCGGTGCGAACAGGCGGATCTTGCTGTCCTTGAGATAGTTGGGGTCCTTCCGCATCAGCGGAATGATGTCCTTGCGCACGATCGAGACCGGCGCGTTCCAGTAGGGATTGACGATGATTTCGTTGATCTTGGAATCGACGATCGGCGTCTGGCGGTCGATCTTGCCGACAACGGCGGTATGGCGCAGCACCACGCGGTCGTTCTCGACCGCCTCGATCTGGGCGCCCGGGATGTCGACCAATACATAACGGTTGCCCAGTGTGCCGGCGCGCTCGTTCAGCCGCTGCAGGTTGGTCTGCAGTTGGCCAAGCCGGACCTGCGCCGAAACATTCATCGCCGCATAGGTATATTGGCCCAGCGTCCCGTCGGAAGGCAGCCCATGGCGCGCCTGGAAACGCTTGACCGCCGCATCGACATAGGAATCGAAAGCCTCCGAAAGACCGGCGCTCTGCGCCAGGTCGCCCGAAACCATCAAGCGCCGGCGCAATGGCACCACGTCGGGGTCGATGACGCCGAGCTGCAATTTCTTGGTGTCCGGGACTGGCTCCCAGCCGCCCTGCGCGACAATATTCTGATACTGCGCGATCGCCTGCTCGGTGTACGCAACGGTCTGCAGGCTGACGATCGGCAGCGTCGAGGCCACCTTGCCGCCCTGGCTGGCGCGAGCGTCGAACTGGTCGTCCCAGTTGCCGCGGCCCGAGGATTTCAGGATATCCCCGATCACGTCCTGCGCGCTGGCGCCACCGGCAAGCATCGTCGCTGCCAACGCGGAGGCTCCGGAAAGGAAGAAACGGCGACTGGTTCTCATGTACGCTCCAGACAGTCTTGTAACAATTCTCTTCATCGAGCGATCCCGCCCGCACTCTAGGGTTGGCAATGTTAACAATTAGCCAACCATGGCCCCTACCACTTCGTGAGAACACGCCGGGCGCGACGCGCGTTTCAGGGGGACGCTTGGCCGTTGCCGCAACATCACCCGCATTCTCGCTTCCACCGGGAATATGGCGGCAACGTGGCCCCGACCGCGATTTGGATCGACTGCCCTCACGAAACGGAAAGACCGGTGCTTTTCGGCACCGGTCTTTAGGTCGCTCCCCGACCGCGCCTCTTTTGGCGCGGTTCCCCTTCACATGGCGGATCTACCTTACATCCGATAGGCAATCGTATCGTTCCAGAAGCGATCCAGCCGCTGCAGGGCGCGGTTCATCTGCTTGAATTCTTCCGTGTTGATGCCGCCGACCTGCTCGATCGAGCCGACATGGCGCTCGTAGAGGCCGCCGACGACTTCCGCCACCTCGCTGCCCTTCGGCGTCAGTGAGACCCGCACCGAACGGCGGTCGATGCGCGAGCGCTGGTGGTTGATGAAGCCGAGATCGACCAGCTTCTTCAGATTGTAGGAGACGTTCGAGCCGAGATAGTAGCCGCGCGAGCGCAGTTCGCCGGCGGTCAGCTCCGAATTGCCGATGTTGAAGAGCAGCAGCGCCTGGATAGCGTTGATGTCGGAACGGCCGTTGCGGTCGAATTCGTCCTTGATCACGTCAAGCAAACGGCGGTGCAGCCGCTCCACCAGCTGCAGCGATTCCATGTATAGCGAACGGATCGCCTCGCGGCGGTCATCGGATACGTTGGCGGTCTTCGCCGCCGGACGGGAATTGATCATTGTCTTTGCCTCTCGTTTGTCGCCTGGTGATTTTTTGTTTTTCACCTTGATCGCGACACTATCGAATACTCATAAAATTCGACTTAAACGCTAGGGCTAACAAGAGCTTACCGGTAAGAGGTTTCGAAAGAGGCTTAACGAAGGGTCACCCAAACAAGGATGATTAACCTAAAGATTTAGCCAATGATTCCGGACGGAAATTTTGCCCGTCCAATGAGGCGCGCCGCGCTATTCCCGTCGATCATCCGATGCTCTATCGACGGGCCTGGCGCTTCTGCAGCCAGATCACCACGCGAAAGACGATGTAGAGCAGCGCCACCGCCGCATGCGCGGCGACGATCGGCAGGCGGTGGCCGAAGAGCTCGGGAAAGCCGGCATACATGACGGTCTCGGTCACCGCGCAGATGAACCAGATCACCGGCCCCCAGGACGCCAGCATCCACAGGCCGGCGGCGGCGAAGGGAAAGAAGACGGCGAGCATCACCGCCGCCACCTGCCAATGCACCGGCATCAGGTCGAAGCGCCACAACGGGCCGGGGTAGAAGCCGATCAGCCGGATCCAGTACAAAATCCCGAACAGCAGACAGTAAGCTGACACGACGCGCTGGAACCAGGCGAAGATGACTTCGACCGTCGAGGGCTGGAGCACGACGCGTCTTGACGTGACCTCGCTCACAGTTCGAGTTCCCGTTCGCCGAGCGGAGCGAAATAGGCATCGACGTCGGCGGCGCTGATTTTATCGATGCCTGCCGGCCGCCATAGCGGCGTCGAGCCCTTGTCGATTATGGCGGCGCGGATGCCTTCGTAGAAATCGTGGCCGGCAAGCATGCGGTTGAGGATGCGGAACTCCATCCGCATGCACTCGTCCATCGACAGCGTCAGCCCGGCGCTGATCTCGCGCCAGGCGACATGCAGGCTGGTCGGCGAGCGGCTGCGGATCGTCGCCAGCGTCTTGGCCGCGAACGCATCGGTGAGCGCGGCGCGCTCAAGGCTACCGACGATGTCACCCAGCGACGGTTGCGCGAAATGGCGGGCGATCGCCTCCAGCGTCGGCCTGTCCGTCTCGCGCCGAGCCGGGATGAAGAAACCGCGCAGCACCGATTCCGGGTCGCCGTTTGCCGCCAGTCGGTCGAGAAATCCGGCCTGGTCCTGCGCCTTGATCGTGTGCGTCGCCAGGCCCGACCACAAAGCGTCGCCATAGCGGATGCGGTTGCCGGTCAGGGCCAGATACATGCCGAAGCTGCCGCCGAGGTCCGGCAGGAGATGACTGGCGCCGACATCCGGGAAAAAGCCGATGCCGACTTCCGGCATGGCGAATTGCGCATTCTCGGTCATCACCCGCTGGGAGCCGTGGAACGAGATGCCGACGCCGCCACCCATGACGATGCCGTCGATCAGCGCGACATAGGGTTTCCTGAACCGCGCGATGCGGGCGTTCAGCCGATATTCGTCGGCGAAGAAATCGACCGGCGGCTTTCCCGCCCTGGCGGCCTCGTAAACGTGGAGGATGTCGCCGCCGGCCGAAAACGCCCTGCCCTCGGCTTTGACGACGACGACATCGATCTCATGATCGCGCTCCCAGGCACGCAGCGCGTTGTCGAGCGCCTTGACCATGCGATGGGTGACGGCATTGAGCGCCTGCGGCCGCGTCAGCGTGACAACACCGGCCCTGCCCAATCGTTCGAAGCGGATCTCGTCGCCGCCGTCAAAATCCATCGCGATAGAATCCCTCCCCCGCGCCGCCGGGACTGAAGTGCTAAAGCGTGGCGCATGGGTGCGTCAATGCCAAGCTCAGTCGGTACAGGGTCAGTTTGGATTCTGGAGTGGACAGAGCGCATCCTTTGCGTCCGGATCAAATGGGCGCAAATTGTCAGCGACAAGCACAGCCGGCCGCTGTGCAGCAGTCAACTCAAAGGCGAACGCATGATCGTTGAACCCAGAGCGTCAGAATATGATTTGACGATGCCGCGCAATTTCGACCCGGATGATGTCCTCAGTCGCCCGCTGATGGCGAATTTGGCGACCGCTACCGCCGACGGCGCGCCGCGCAACGCGCCGGTATGGTTCATCTGGGAGAACGATGCGATCTGGCTTCTCGGGTCGTCGGATGGAAGCGCGGTAAAGCATCTTGAAAGAGACCCGCGCTGCGCGGTCGAAATTGTCCACTTCGACAACGATGCCGGTATTCTGCTCCACCTCGGGCTGCGCGGCGCCGCCACCATCGAACCGATGTCGCCAGATCGCTTCAAACGGCTGCTTCGAAAATACCTTGGTCCAGAATCTGGCTGGAACCAGTGGTTCATCGACAACGTGGCCCAGATCGAACATCCGGACGGGCGCATGATCAGGCTTGCCCCGGCCAGCATTTTCACCAACAACGTCTCGTTCTTCAGAACGGGTCCCGACCTTGCATGGCCGCCAAATCTGTAGCTGCCAGCGAGCCACGGACATGCTGGCACAATCGTCACATTGGTCAGCGGCGGAAGCTCGTGGTAAAAGCCGCCCGATCCGGAGTTTTGGCGATGAACAAATTCACCCCAGCAAAGCCTGCCGGCGCGCGCAGCGTCGACGAGATCACCGGCAGCCGCCGTTTGCGCCGCATGCGCAAGGCCGACTGGTCGCGCCGCCTCGTCCAGGAAAACCGGCTCACCGTCGACGATCTGATCTGGCCGATCTTCGTCGTCGATGGGAAAAATATCCGCGAACCGATCGCCGCCATGCCGGGCGTCTTCCGCCTGTCGCTCGACCTTGCCGTCAAGGAGGCCGAGCGCGCCGCAAAGCTCGGCATCCCGGCGATCGCCACCTTCCCCAATGTCGAACTCGGCCTGCGCGACCAGACCGGCTCGCACATCCTCGATCCGGAAAACGTCATCAACCGCGCCACGCGCGCCATCAAGCACGCGGTGCCCGAGATCGGCATCATCACCGATGCGGCGCTCGATCCCTTCACCTCGCACGGCCACGACGGCATTTTGCGCGACGGCATCATCGTCAACGACCAGACCGTGGAGCAGGTTACGGCGGCGGCCGTCATCCAGGCCGCGGCCGGCGCCGATATCATTGCCCCGTCCGACATGATGGATGGCCGCATCGGCGCCATCCGCGATGCGCTCGACGCCAATGGTTTTCAGGATGTGGCGATCATGTCCTATGCGACGAAGTTCGCCTCCGCCTTCTACGGACCCTATCGCGAGGCGGTCGGCACCGCCGGTCTGCTCAAGGGCGACAAGAAGACCTACTATCTCGACCACGCCAATTCCGACGAGGCCGTGCGCGAGGCCGAGCAGGACCTTGCCGAGGGCGCCGACATGCTGATGGTCAAGCCCGGCCTGCCCTATCTCGACATCATCCGCAGGCTGAAGGACGAATTCCGGATGCCGACCTTCGCCTATCAGGTGTCGGGCGAATATTCGATGATCAAGGCGGCCGGCGCCAATGGCTGGATCGACGGAGACAAGGCGATGTTGGAATCGCTGCTGGCCTTCAAGCGCGCCGGCTGCGACGGCATTCTCACCTATTTCGCGCCCGAAGTGGCGACGATGCTGAAGGGGTAGATACTCGCAATCATTTTGGGATTTTGATGCAATCCGCTAGAATGGACCTATGAGCAGGAATGAGGTCATCGAACGGTTGCAGAGAAACGCAGATGCCATCAAAGGCATGGGCGCGACTTCGCTTTATCTGTTCGGGTCGGCGGCGCGGGACGATGCACAACCGGACAGCGATCTTGATCTGTTCATCGACTATGATCCGGCGCGGCGCTTCTCTCTGATCGATCTGGTTGGCATCAAGCAATTTCTGGAAGAGAAGATGTCAACGGAAATCGACATCACCACACGCGACAGCCTTCATCCTATGCTGAAGGCCGAGATCGAACAATCGGCCGTGCGCGTGTTCTGATGGCAGTCCGCCGGATTGAGCCGATCCTAGCCGAGATCATAGCGGCCTTGGATGGCATCGGCACTGCCACCGCCGGCAAGACTCTGGACGACTTTCGGGATGACTGGCTGCTTCGTCATGGGGTAGAGCGCGGCATCGAGATTATATCCGAAGCCACCCGGCACATCCCGGACGATTTGATCGCTCTTGCTCCAGAAATTCCCTGGAAACAGATTCGTGGAATAGGCAATATTTTGCGTCACGAATACCACAAGACGTCCGACGCTATCGTCTGGACCGTGGTGACAGACAGTCTGTCGCCGCTACGCATAGCTGTCGAGCGCATCCTCGAGGCATCGCAGCGCGAGTAACTGCTGCAACCACTCGTCTTGGCTGTAATCTTGATGCGGTTGGCCCAACTAGCCGCCAAAATACCGCTTGCAAAATGCAATCAGTATAGCTAAAAACAAAGCTGCTTGCATTTCACAACTGGTTATCGAGGAGGTACCCCATGTCCAGACTTCGGGTCAACGCTTTCACTCTGTCGATCGATGGCTTCGGCGCCGGTCCCGACCAGGACCTGAAAGAGCCGCTGGGCGTCGGCGGGGAAGCCCTGCACAATTGGATGTTCGGCACCCGAACCTTCCGCAACATGTCCGGCGACGATCGCGGGACGACCGACACGGACGACGGGTTCGTGGCGCGCAGCTTCGAAAACGTCGGGGCGTGGATAATGGGCCGCAACATGTTCGGGCCGATCCGCGGCGAGTGGCCGGATGAAAGTTGGAAAGGCTGGTGGGGAGACAATCCGCCTTACCATGTGCCAGCCTTCGTGCTCACCCACCATCCGCGCGATCCTATCGTCATGGAGGGCGGCACGACCTTCCATTTCGTGACTGACGGTATCCACTCGGCGCTGGAAAAGGCGAAAGCAGCTGCCAAAGGCAAGGATATCCGGCTCGGCGGTGGCGTCGCCACGATCCGGCAATATCTCAGGGAAAAGCTCGTCGACGACATGCATCTGACGATCTCGCCGATGCTGCTAGGCTCCGGCGAGAACCTGTTTGCCGGCATCGACATGCTCAAGCTCGGCTACCGCTGCAGCGAGCAGGTCGCGACGCCGAATGCCACGCACGTCATTATTGAGCGGGTGTAAGTGAAAAGAAATCGCGGGTATTTGTCTGCATCGCAGCGGCGCCCGAAAGGAACGGCATGGATCCTAGGGTCTTCGCGACGTCGCTTCGCTCCTGCTCCGCCCTAGGATGACGAAGGCAGGTGGCTATTTTAGGCTAATCGCCAACGTTTGCGATTGGCCGAGGCTCCTATCCATTCGTCATCCTAGGGCGAAGCGACGCGAAGCGGAGCGCAGACCCTAGGATCCATGCCGTGACTAAGGCCGAAAAGCGCAGCAGTTCAGAAATATCGCCGAACTCCGGCCTCAATACTTCTCCGGCACGTAGAGCTCGCGCGGCAGCACCTGGCGCTCGTATTCGGGATTGAAGACGCGCTCCGGCAGTATGATTTCCTCGTGCGGGACTTCCTCATAAGGCATCTGCTTGAGGAGATGGTCGATGCAGTTCAGCCGTGCACGCTTCTTATCGTTGCCCTCGACGATGAACCAAGGCGCTTCGGGAATGTTGGTGCGGGCGAACGTCTCTTCCTTGGCCTTGGTGTACTGCTCCCAGCGCACGCGCGACTGCAGGTCCATCGGCGACAACTTCCACTGCTTCATCGGATCATGGATGCGCATCTGAAATCGCATCTGCTGCTCCTCGTCGGTGATGGAGAACCAATATTTGACCAGTGTGATGCCGGAACGGACAAGCATGCGCTCGAACTCCGGCACGTCGCGGAAGAACTCCTCGACCTGATCCGGCTCGGCAAATCCCATCACCCGCTCGACGCCGGAGCGGTTGTACCAGGAGCGGTCGAACAGCACGATCTCGCCGCCTGCCGGCAGATGCGGGACATAGCGCTGGAAATACCATTGCGACTTCTCGCGCTCGGTCGGCGCCGGCAAGGCGACGACGCGGCAGATGCGCGGATTGAGCCGCTGGGTGATGCGCTTGATGACGCCGCCCTTGCCGGCCGAGTCGCGGCCCTCGAAAACCACCACCAGCTTCTTCTTGTGGTAAGCCACCCAGGACTGCAGCTTGATCAATTCGGACTGCAGCGTGATCAGATCGCGAAAATACTGCTGGCGATCCATCGAGGGCGGATGCGCTTTCTTGTAGATCTTGGCGATTTCCAGCGACAGCGCCGGTTCCGACATTTCCAGCTCGTAGTCTTCGTCGAGCGTGTCGGCTAGCTCCGCCTCCAGCCAATCCTTGGCAGGAGAATTTTGTTTTGCTTCGGTCATTGCGCTGCTCCGCGTGCGAGCCCCTGTCGGCTTCTGGCAGGGCGCCTGCCTCCCGGCCAACCGAGCCGAAGACGGAACCCTGAGCCGACTTGATATAGACCCGCAATGACGGTTTTATTGCAGTCGGCCTCTGCGCCGGCCGGCCAAATCCGTGAGATGTGATCGACCCGCCCCCCACGGCATGGGCGACAAGCCTTGCAAGTTGTCCTACAAATGCCAGCTCATTTCGGGCTATCTTCGAGCCAGCCCTTCTCAACGCAATTGCGAGGATCTGACATGGAATACCGCACTCTCGGCCGTTCAGGGCTGAAGGTTTCGACGCTGACCATGGGCACCATGACCTTTGGCGGCGCCGGCGCATTTTCGGCGGTCGGCAAGACCGATCTCGACGAGGCGCGCCGGATGATCGACCTCTGCATCGATTCCGGCGTCAATCTCATCGACACCGCCAATGTCTACTCGAACGGGCTTTCGGAAGAGATCATCGGCGAAGCGCTCGGCGGCAAACGCAAGGGCGATGTGCTGATCGCCTCCAAGGCGCGCATGCGGATCGGCACAGGCCCCAACGACGAAGGACTGTCGCGCTACCATCTGATCCGCGAGTGCGAAAAAAGCCTGAAGCGCCTCAGGACCGATGTCATCGACATCTATTTCCTGCACGAATGGGACGGCACGACGCCGCTCGAGGAGACCATCGCCGCGCTCGACACGCTCGTCACTCAGGGCAAGGTCCGCTATGTCGGCTGTTCCAACTATTCCGGCTGGCAGGTGATGAAGGCGCTGGGGATCAGCGATCGTCAGCACCAGCCGCGCTTCGTCACCCAGCAGATCCACTACACGCTGGAAGCGCGCGAAGCCGAATATGAACTGCTGCCGATCTCGGTCGACCAGGGGCTTGGCGTGCTGGTGTGGAGCCCGCTCGCCGGTGGATTGCTGTCGGGCAAATACCATCGCGACCAGGCCACCTCCCGCCAGCTCAGCGGCTGGAAGGAACCGCCGATCCGCGACGAGGACCGGCTGTGGAGGATCGTCGACGTGCTTGCCTATGTCGGCAAGAACCATGGCGTGTCGGCCGCGCAGGTGGCGCTTGCCTGGCTGCTCGGTCGGCCCGCGGTCAGCTCGCTAGTGATCGGCGGCCGAACCGAAGCCCAGTTCAAGGACAATATCGCCGCTGCAAGCCTGGTGCTTACCGACGACGACCGCAAACGGCTCGATGCGGTCAGCCGCCCGCCCGTTCTCTACCCCTACTGGCATCAGCAATTCACCGCAAAAGACCGGTTCGGTCCGGCCGATCTGGTTCTCGACCGGGATGATATCTGAAAGATCGGAAGAATCTCGACACGCCCTGGTCCAGGTTTTCTGCATCTGCAGCAGCATTAGCTGACTGCCCTTCAAGCTCCGCAATGCTGCTGCAATCTTGGTGGTGAAAACACCGGGTGCGGAAAAAGCGGTGAGGGTGATGAGAATCCTACTGATAGAGGACGAGAGGGAACTGGCGGACGCGCTGTCGGTGGCACTGAAAAAGCATGGCATCGTCACCGACCATACGATGCATCTCGCCGACGCAATCGAGTTGACGCGCCAGAACGATTACGATGCGATCCTCCTGGATCGTCGTTTGCCCGACGGCGAGGGATTAACCTTTATCCCGGCGTTGCGGCGGACAGGAACCGATACGCCGATCATCGTGCTGACGGCGCGCAACGAGCCGATGGAGCGCGTCGAAGGTCTCGACGTCGGCGCCGACGATTATCTGGGCAAGCCGTTTCTCGTCGAAGAGCTGATGGCTCGTTTGCGGGCCGTTCTGCGGCGACCGGCAAGTCTGGCGGAACTTCATATCGCTGTGGGTCGAATGGTGATCGATCCCTTGCATTTGAGCGTGACCGTCGAAGCGATCCCGCTCGATCTGCCCAGACGCGAACTTCTCGTTCTGGCGGCGCTGGCCAAGCGGAAGGAAAAAACCGTCCTGCGGTCGACGCTTGAGGCGGCAGTCTACAATTACGAAGAAGAGATCCAGTCGAACGCGCTCGATGCGCATATTTCCAGACTGCGCAAGCGACTGCTGGATGCCGGCGCCGGCGTCGCGGTCCACAACATCCGCGGCGTCGGATATCTCCTGAAGGAAGAATGATGCGCGTAGGCAACAGGCTGAATCCATCACTTTGGTGGAAGCTGAGCTGGCAGCTCAGTCTCGTCATTGTCGCCGTGGTTGCCGCAGTGATCGTCGGGCTTTGCATATGGGCCACTACCGTCATGTCGCCGAATGTTGCCATGGAGCGCAAAATCACCTCCCTGATGGCCGGAGCGGTTGCACGCGGCCCGCAAGGAAATTTTGAAATACGCGATACGCCGGAGTTGATCTCGTTTAGGCAGCAGAACAGCGGACTATGGTATGTCGCGGCCACGACAGACGGTGCTTCGGTATCCTACGGCACCGTACCAGCTCCTTATGCCGAACTCGCCCCTCTGGCGCACCTGTTCCAGGACGCAGATATCAGGGGATCTGCCGGTACGAATGAGATCGCGTCGGTCGACAACGTCGATACCGTGGTGGGTGAGGTCCGGATTCTATTTGGCGGCTTCAATGACAAAGGCTGGCCCGTTCTCGCCATTCTGGCCGACAGCTACCCGATCTATATCTCTTTGATCGCAATTGCGTTGCCTGCGATGTTCTTTGCCGTTCCGCGCATCGTCGAGCGCGGTTTGACCGGTGTGAACGATGTCGCTCGCAAAGCATCTGAGATCGAACCGCGCCAGCGGGGAGCACGCCTGCCTGTGGACGGTATTCCCAAAGAAGTCGCCCCACTGGTCATTGCGTTCAATGGAACACTCGAGCGGCTCGAGAATGAGTTCCGAAAACGCCAGCGCTTCCTGATCGATGCGGCGCATGAGCTCAGAACACCTATCGCCATCATGCAGATACGGATCGACGGGATGCCGGAGGGTCAGGATCGCCGGCGATTGTTGGCCGACGTCGCGCGTTTGGCTGAGATGGCCGAACAGCTCCTCGATTTCGAGCGCAACGACCAGGCGACCGATCTCGACGGAACGGTCGATCTCGTCGAAATCGCACGAACGGTCGTTGCCGACCTCGCGCCGCTGGCGATCGCTTCCGGCTACCAGATTTCCTTTCAAAGTGACGTGGAAAGTCTCGAACGGCACGGCAGCCCGTCGGCTTTGCCGAGAGCGATCAGCAATCTGATCCGCAATGCGATCGACCACGGCGGCAATACCGGGACGATCACGATCTCGGTCTCGGCCGACGGAGAGATCAATGTGGCCGATGAAGGACCGGGCATACCGGCAGAGCATCGGGAACTGGTGTTTGAGCCTTTTTACCGCGTCACCCCGCGAAGCGCTGGCGCGGGTCTTGGTTTGAGCCTGGTGAAGCAGATCGTCGCCAACCACCAGGGCCAGGTCAGCATGACAAGCAGTACGACCGGGACGCAGGTGGCGATACGGCTCTGATCTGATACATCTCGGAGGCGGTTTGCGCCTCGCACGCCATGCCTCCCGGTGACGAGCCCTCGGTCGGCCAGTTGGCACTACGCATCAGCAATATCCGTCGCTGCTCGAAATGATCTGTAATGTTGCGGCAATCCTACCCTCGCACGGTCGTTTCCAGAACATCCGCGACGGAGGCCAGAAAGCGTGCGCAGCAATCCATCACTATCCATATCCATCGGATCATTCTTCCGATCTGTCAGATCCCCACCAACATCTCCGCTGAAATCCTTGTGTCTGGCATTTTTCCTGATTCTGGCGGTAGCCGGATGTGCCTCCGTGCCTCTGACAGAAGGCGGCACGCTGACGTCCTACAGCAATCTTGGCGCGCCCAAGGGAAAGTTGTCCAAGAAGCGCATCTTTGTGGACGGGCAAAGTCTGGCGGTTGCAAAGACGGCGAGGATCGTTCCGACGACTTTCGTCTTCAGCGCCGCATCCCGGGTGAAATCGGCAGCCGACCGCTCATTGGTGTCGAACGCATTGGACCGGGCGCTCTGTGTCGCGCTCAGCGACAAGTATCAAATGGTCTCGGCCGGCCAGCCGGCCGATGTGACGATCCGATCCGTCGTCACCGATATCGTTCCGACGAACAAGGCAATGGCGGGGGTCTCGACCGTTGTCACCGTAGGCAGCGGTTTTGTCTTGCCCTCCAGTGTGCCCGTCAGCGTGCCGCGCCTGCCCTTCGGCCTCGGAGGACTTGCCGTCGAGGCCGAGGCCGTCGATAGCGGCGGCGTCCAGCGCGCGGCAATGGTCTGGGCTCGCGGGGCAAACTCGATCCAGGACAACCCCCGCTTTTCGGAAGTCGGGGATGCATATAGCCTCGCTTCGAAGTTCGGGAGTGACTTCTCCCAAATGCTCATCACCGGCAAGGAACCGAAACTACTGGACCTCTCGATGCCTTCGAAACAGCGAATCCGATCCTGGTTTGGCGGAAAACCGAAATACGCGGTGTGCGATACATTCGGCCGAATGCCGGGATTGATGGGGGCTGTGGCGTCCAAATACGGCGCGCCGCCGGAATGGACCGACAAGAAGCCCAAGCCGCTTGCGGCGAATTGAAAAGTCCTTCGCAAGCGCGCGCGTAGAACTAGGCCGAGCCTGAGATAAATCGCCAGACTTCGGGATCAGGCTTGATCTGGCCGCTGAGCACGAAATATTTGTAGAGCACGAGCAGGCAGATCGCCTGCTCGGCCCGCTCGTCGGCGAACTTGCGGCAATAGGCGTTGGCGGCGGCAACAATGCGTTCGGCCTCGGTAGGATGCCGTTCGAGATACTGCACCCGCTCGGCAAGATCCGAAAAATCCGGCGCGAGCGGCACATAGTGCACGTCAGCCACGAGTTCGCTTTCGGCGAACCATGTCTCGTATGTCGGCGGCGGCATCAAGCACAGCGAATTCGAACTCATTATCCATTTGAGGTTGGTCGCCACATCGTTGCCTTCGAGCGAAATGATGTAGCGGTAGCGTCGCTGCTGATCGATGCTCAGATAAGGCTTGCGGTATTCCGGCGCAGCCGTCGGCCTGGGTGTGCCGACATCGCAAGAGGGCAGATCGCGCGCGACCTCCAGAAGCAAGGTCCGTATCGGATTGTTGAGCTCGCCGCGCCAGACGGCGACCGGAAGCTTGTCCGCGAAGGCAACATCGTCGGCGGGCATGTGGAAGTGGCGGAACTTGTTGAGCTTGAACAGGACCCCGTTCCTGTTGTCGCCGGCGATCGGCCGATCCTTGACGATCGACGGCACGGCAGGCACTTCGATGACGTCTCCGAATTCGAGGTCGATGCGCAAATCGGGATCGAAGTAGCGGGTGAATTCCTTCAGATCGTAATAATACATGCTCCGGTCTGTCGGCAGCCGGCTGACCGGCACCGCATCGGCGCTCGGCGCGAAGGCGTCCTGCAATCTGTTATAATAGTTGAGACGCGCGCGGACCGATCCGTCCGAAAGCCTGGCCTGGTCGAGCAGCCCGGCGAGCCTGCGGCGGAACAGCGCCTGCGGCGCAATATCGCGCATGGCATTGCGCGCATAGTAGAAAAGCCTCTGTGCGTTTCTTCGAAGCGTGGCCATCAGTCACTTGGTAAAAAAATAGGTGAGCTTGTTATCTGTACCCCAGTCTCTCCTACACCATTGTGCCAGCCATCTTGCAAGCCCGGAACCGCGTGCAGCCGGCTTGCGGGCTGTCTATGGAGCCGATCGGCCTTTGCGGTGTTGTATTTGCAGCCCAATGCTCCTAGGCAGGGCTAACAGCCTTCAGGATTGCGAAAGGAAGAGATATGGCGCGAGCACCGAATTACGGCCAGGAACGCAAGGAACGCGACCGGCAGAAGGCCGCCAAGAAGGCGGAAAAGCAGGCGGCCAAGGTTGCAGCCAAGGAGCGTTCGAAGCCCGAAGACGAAACTACCTCCGAAACCGAAACGGAAACCGCAGAGTAAACGCATCCGGCCCGCGAGGCGGATCGGATTTGGCGTAGGAGTCCCGCTGCGTCTTCAGACCGGCGCCTTGTCACTAACGAAAACATTTACTTCGCGCGCGGCGGCTATGAAGGCGCGCCTTGCGATCATGGCCGGCTTGTCGCCGGCCAGCGCATCATGGCAGGCCTGCAGCGCTTCGCGATGTTTTGGACTGCGCTTGCCGGGCCAGTTGTTGAGGAGGTAATCGGAAGCCTCCCGGACGGTCCGCAAGAGCTGAGTAGTTCCCGCCGCGCCCGACTTGACGGTCACGGGTGTTTCAAATCGGTTGTTTTCCATCGCCGCTCTTACGCCATCGGCGCTCGCGAAGCGAGGGCGAAAGTGGTTGCCTCCGCAATCAGGCTGCGACGACGGCAAATCCCCTGGCACGCAGGCCGCGCCGGTCGTTGTGCAGCGATGTCACCAGCCGGTCGCGGCTGCCGACGATATGGGCCGAAAGCCGACGTGCCGCCTCATCGGCTTCGCCAGCCCGCACCGCTGCCAGAATGGCATGGTGTTCGGCCCAGGCGCGGCCGAGTGCCGCCTCGTCGCGCACCTCCAGCCAACGGGCGCGCGACAGGCGTGTCATGGCATCGCGGACCGCCCTGAACAGGAACTCGTTGCCGGACAGCCGTGCCAGCTCGATGTGAAAATCCATGCCGACGCGGTGCCATTCCTCGCGCGGCGTGCCGGCGTCACAGGAGTCCAGCATCGCCTCGATGACGTCGACAGCGCTCCTGTCCTCCAGGGCACAAGTCAGCTTGACCGCCGCGACCTCGACCGCCTCGCGGTAGACGGCGATCTGCTCGAGTTCGGCGAGATTGATGGGTGAAACCGTCCAGCCACGCCCATCGCGGCAGACCAGACCTTCCGTCTCGAGCCGCAGCAATGCTGCCCTGACCGGCGTCCGCGAGGCGCCGAAGCGGCTTTCGATCCAGCGTTCCGTCAGCCGCTCGCCCGGGCCAACTTCGAGGCCGAGGATCATTTCCCGAAGCCTAATTTCGACATTCCGCATCTGCGACATTGTGGCTTCCGATTTTTGGCCGTCGCTGTCGATCGACTTGCACCACAATGGTTGGCCGATCACGTTTCGGAGCGCCGCCTTGACAGGTGGCCAAGCTTGCGTCCATCAGAGGTACCAAGTTGGTATCCCAAAACGGTCTCCTCGGCAAGCTGGTACGTGCCGGACAGGACAGGACATGCAAGACGCCTCTTCCGCTGCGCAAGGCACGCACAACATCCATTGGCGGCGCAATCTTGCCGTGTGCTTCGCAGGCTCGTTCAGCACGCTCGTCGCCATGACGCTGCTGCTGCCCTTCCTGCCGCTTTATGTCGAGCAGCTCGGCGCCGAGGGCCACGCGGCTATCGTGCAGTGGTCCGGCATCGCCTATGGCGCCACTTTCTTCGCCGCCGCGCTGGTGGCGCCGCTGTGGGGACGGCTGGGCGACCGCTACGGCCGCAAACTGATGCTGGTGCGCGCCAGTTTCGGCATGGCCATCTGCATGTCGCTGACCGGCATGGTGGAGACTGTCTGGCAATTGGTGCTGCTGCGCCTGCTGATCGGTTTCGCCGGCGGCTATTCCTCAGGCTCGACCATTCTCGTCGCCATGCAGACGCCGAAGGACCGGTCCGGCTGGGCGCTCGGCGTGCTGTCGGCCGGCATCACCGCCGGCGCTCTCGTCGGCCCCCTGCTCGGCGGCGCGTTGCCACCGCTGATCGGCATCCGCGCCACCTTCCTGCTCGCCGGCGGCGTCATTTTCCTGGCGTTCCTGGCAACGACTTTTCTCATCAAGGAGAACCCTCGCCCGGCAGCCGACAAGGCTGCTGCTTCGACTGAGAAGCCGCAAGGCGGCTGGTCGCAAATCGAGGACAAGCGCCCCATAATCGCCATGCTGGCGACCGGCATGCTGCTGAGCTTCGCCACCATGTCAATCGAGCCGATCATCACCGTCTATGTCCAGCAGCTCATAGAGGATCAAAGCCTGTTAACACTGACCTCCGGCGTCGTCATGTCCGCGACGGCACTCGGCGCCATCCTGTCGGCCTCGCGTCTCGGCAAGCTCGCCGACCGCGTCGGTCACTGGAACGTCGTCATCGGGGCGCTTGCCGTCTCGGCGCTGCTTTTGATCCCGCAAGCTTTCGTCACCCAGGGCTGGCAGCTCGTCGGCCTGCGTTTCCTGATGGGACTGGCGCTTGGCGGTCTCTTGCCGTGCATTACCAGCGTCATCCGCCACAATGTTCCGGACGGCGTCGGCGGCAATGTGCTTGGCCTATCGATCTCGGCGCAATATGTCGGACAGGTCGCCGGGCCGCTGCTCGGCGGCTTCGTCGGCGGTCATTTCGGCATGCGCGCGGTGTTTCTCGGCACGTCCATGCTGCTGGCAGGCGGAGCGGCGTACAACTGGCTGGTCCAGTCGCGCCGCGCGCGCGACATGCTGGTGCAGACTGGGAAGGCATGACACCGTTTGCGGGCCATCATTACCTCACGGAGACCAGAGACATGAGCACGGCCGACCACCCAGCAAGCGGCAGCGGCCGCATCCTCGTTTTCGCAGGCGGCCTGTGCGGCGCGGCCGGCGTGGCGCTGTCCGCCGCGGCGGCTCATCTGGGCGGCGCTTTCGTCGGCACGGTCGCGTCCTTCCTGCTCATGCATGCAGCGGTGTTTCTTGCAATCGGCCTCGTCGGGGCAAACCGGATCCTGCGAATCGCCAGCCTTGTTCTTCTTGTCGGGCTTGTGTTGTTCTGCGGTGATCTCCTCGCTCGCGACTTCCTCGGCGAGCGGCTTTTCCCAATGTCGGCGCCTACCGGCGGCACCTTGCTCATCGCCGGCTGGCTGGCGATTGCCGCCTCAGCCCTGGTGCGCCCGCCCCTATAAGACGACCGGGTCCACCAACGACGGTCAGTCAGACGATGGCCTATCCTGCCGGCGTTCAGGCCGGACCGGCAGGTCGCGATTGCGTGCAGCCGGCTTGGTCAGGCGGCGGCGCTCGGGCCTATCGGTGGCCGGCGAGATGCCCCAATAGTTGCGATAGATGTCTTCAAACAGATGATGCATCGGATGCATGGCTAGGCTCCTTCAGCTTGAATCGATTCAATCGACAGGCCCAAAATGCCGTGCCGATCAGCTCCGCTTGCGCTCCACGAAAAAACGCAGATCGCGGACCCACGGACCGGTGTTGCCGCGATGTTTCCGGGTTGTTGCGTTCGAGGTGATGCTCCAGTCGCTGCGATAGATGTCTTCGAACAGATAATTGACGGGGTGCATGGCTGTCTCCTTCCTGAATCGATCCAATCGACAGTTGGCGCCGAAATTGGATCGATTCAAAAATATACCCACCTCACACGATGTCAAGCAAAATTTGAATCGATCCAACAAAGGTGCTAGATAGCTGTCCGGAGGCAGAAAAATGGCGTCATCCACCGAAGGCAATGCAAGACCCATCCGACTGGCCGACATCGCTAGGGCGGCCGGGGTTTCGCACGGCACCGCTTCCAATGTGTTCAGCCGCCCCGAGATCGTGCGCGAGGAAGTCCGCGAACGGGTCAAGGCAGCGGCCGAGGCGATGGGCTATGCTGGTCCGGATCCGAAGGGCCGGCTGCTGCGCGCCGGCAAGGTCAACGCGATCGGCGTCGCCACGACCGAGCCGCTGTCCTATTTCTTCGACGACCCTTTTGCCCGCGCGATGATGGCCGGGATCTCCGAGGCATGCGACGCCACCGGCGCCGGCATCGCGCTGGTATCGGCCGGCAATGAGGAGAAGCTTGCCTGGAACATCCAGAGCGCGCTGGTCGACGGTTTTATCCTGTTCTGCATTGAGGGAGGTCCGCGCCTCGTCGAGCTGACGCGGGAACGAAAGCTCCCCTTCGTCGCGCTCGAACTCGGCTCGGAAGATGACACCGTCTCGGCGATCGGCGTCGACAATGTCGCCGGCGCCCGCCTGGCGGCGCAGCATCTTGCCGAGCTCGGGCACCGGCGCTTCGCCGTTCTGGCGCTGCCTTTCGCCGACGACAGCACCGGTCTTGTCACGCCGAGCCAGGTCCGGACGGCCGCCTATACTGGCACGCGCGATCGCATCGTCGGCTATTTCGAGGCGCTCTCCCGGTTCGGCGTCGATACCGCCGGGATTCCGGTATACGAGACCGAAAACGACGAAGCCAGCACAAGAGCCGGTCTCGAAACGATCTTCGCCTCGGCAGAACCGCCGACGGCTATCCTGGCGATGTCGGATCGGATGGCCATGGTCGCGATCGAGTGGTTGACGGCGCGGGGCATCGCGGTTCCCGGCGACGTTTCCATCGTCGGCTTCGACGGCGTGCCTGAAGCCGCACTTTGCGATCCTGCGCTCACCACGATCGCCCAGCCGATCGCCGAGATCGGCCGCCGGGCGGCACGAATGATCCTCGATTTCGACGGCACGGTGCGGCGCGAGACGCTCGGCGTCGAACTCGTCGTCAGGGCATCTTCCGGGCCGCCGCCCAAAACAGCTTGAGCCCGGACGCTTACCGGTTGATGCCTGCCGCCATGGCTCCGAAGGACGTATGGACAGGCGGCGCCTCGCCACGGGCTGGCTTGCTCCTTCCCGATTGTCCAATACCCGACAGCCATTCAAGGTAATAAGCGAGCGCGAATTGCATGGCGATGCCGGCGGCGATCAGCAAGCTGTCATAGGCAAACCCGCCCGGGTTGATCAGCTTCATCACCTGCGCCGCCATGGCGGTCACCGTGCCGGCGATGAAAACCGGCAGCGACCGTTTGCCCAATATGGCGAGCGGATGGTCGCGGCTGGTGCGGAACAGGTTCGAGAAAGAAGGAAACGCCACAATCAGGTAGCTCACCGCCAGGATGTGCAGCAGCCTCGGCAGCGACAGGAACGTCTTGTCGAAGCCGGTCAGCACTACGGGCAGGTTCAGCCACGACACGTGCCCCCATAGCGGACTGTGCACCCAGACCAATGCCGCCGCGACATAGGCCGCCGCCGCGCCGACCAACCAGCAATTGACCGGAATGGTGCCGCCGCGCCTGACATGCAGCATGCCTGCCAGGCCGATGTTGAAGAGGAACTGCCACGACAGCGGATTGAGGAACCAGAAGCCGGGCTCCGGATAGTTCGGCGGGGCGATCTGGTAAATCCCGGCAGCCAGCCACAGAGTACCCGACAGGGCGAGCGCCGCCACGGGCCTGTAGCTGATGAACAGCAGGAATGTCGGCGCCATCAGCAGCAGCACCGCGTAGACCGGGAGGATGTTGTTATAGCCGAGTTGATGGCCAAGCGTGGCGATGCCGATCAGCGCTTGCGGCGGGTTCCTGATCAATGGCTCGATGTTGATCAGCGTCAGCATGTCCGGCCGCTTCTCGAACACCGCCGCCGCGCAGAAGATGGCCACCACCGTCATCGTCGTGACGATGTGGGCGACATAGAGCACACCGGCGCGGCGCCACAATTTCAGTGTCGCCATGAGCCGGCTTCCCGGTTGGAATTTTGAGCCGTAGGCAAGCGCGACTGACATGCCGGAGATCAGCACGAAGGCCTCCGCCGCATCCGAAAAGCCGAAATTCTTGTAGGTCAGGGTTTCGAAAACCGTGCCCGGGACATGGTCGACAAATATGATGAGCAGTGCGAGCGCACGGAACACGTCAATACGCGTATCGCGCTCCGGGATACGCATATCGCGATCCAGGATACGCATATCGCGATCCGGGATACGCATATCGCGATCCGGGATACGCGTATCCCGATCCGATGAAATTGGCAGGGTCATCGATAAAAGGCCTCAAAGCTGGTTGTTCATGCCGGCATTCGATGCGGCCGCCCGGCGCACCAACTCGATTCCTCCCGCAGGAGCATATCGGCGAAGAAACGGACTGAAATGCGCCCGGTTCAATCAACTTTGAAGCAGCCCGAAAATATTCCGTTTTGAAGCCGGCAAATGAACAAAAATGGTACGAAATCAAAAGGATGCACTATGGTGAAAAAACCACCGGAAGATGGCTTTTTGCGGCGCGACCTGGCCTTTTGCTACCGTCTCTATCGACCCGTGGAGTCCAGCGGGGAATGCCTTTTTCTGCTGCATGGATCCGGTGTCGATGAGACGACGCTCGTGGCACTGGCGCGGCAAATCGCACCGCGCGCCGTGCTGGTGGCGGTCCGTGGCCGAATCGCCCAGGAGGACGGTTTCCGCTGGTTCGCGCGGATCACGCCAACGCGCTTCGAACAGCAGAGCATTCGCACGGAGGCGGACGCTTTCGCCGGCTTCATCAGCGAGGCCGCGAAGCGCCACGGTCTCGATCTCTCCCGAACGATTTTTCTCGGCTATTCGAACGGCGCCAACCTGGTTTCGAGCGTGATGCTGCTGCATCCGGGCCTCATCGAACGGGCAGCATTGCTGCGCCCGATGCCGGTACTCGACGAGGTGCCCCCGGCCGACTTGTCCAAAGCGCACGTGCTGATCATCGCCGGCGCCGCCGACCTCACCTATGCCCCCTTCGCGCCGGCGTTGATTGCAGCGCTCGAAGCACATGGCCCCGAGATCGAGGCCCGCACCATCGCCTCCGGCCATGAGATCGGCGATCGGGATGCTGAAATCGTCAGGCAATGGCTGGCCGACCCGGCGATCGCCATCGCGCAGGCGAATTGATGAGCCGAGGTTTTACGCTCGCCCCATCCGGTTCCAGGCATCCAGCCCGGCGATCTTGTAGGCTTCGGCCAGCGTCGGATAGTTGAAGGTGTTGTTGACGAAGAAATCGACGGTGCCGCCGAGATTGATCACCGCCTGGCCGATGTGAATGAGTTCGGTCGCGCCCTCGCCGACGATATGCGCGCCGAGCAGCCGGCGCGTTTCGATCGAGAACAGAAGCTTCAGAAAGCCGGTGTCGACGCCCATGATATGGCCGCGCGAGGTTTCGCGGAAACGCGCCACGCCGACCTCATACGCGCCGCCGCTCTCGCGCACCTGCTCCTCGGATTGGCCGACGGTCGAGATTTCCGGCACGGCGTAGATGCCGTAGGGAAAGGTTTCCGGCGGCGGCGGCAAGGGCACGCCGAAGGCATGGCAGGCGGCCACCCTGCCCTGCTCCATCGAGGTGGAGGCGAGGCTCGGAAAGCCGATGACGTCGCCGGCGGCATAAATATTCGACGCACTGGTCCGGAAGGTCTGCGGATCGACCTTGATGCGGCCCCGGGAATCGGCCTCGATGCCGACCACGTCAAGGCCGAGCGCGCCGACATTGCCGGTGCGCCCCGCAGCATAAAGCACCATCTCCGAGCGTATGGTGCGGCCGTCGGCAAGCGTCACCTCGGCATGATCGGGTTTCGAGGCGATCTCCTTGACCGCGCTGCCGAGCCGGATCGTCATGCCGCGGTCGCGCATCTGATGGATGAAATCATCGACGATCTCGCGGTCGACGAAATCGAGAATGGTGTTGCGCGGCTCGACCAGCGTCACCGGAACGTCGAGCGCCGAAAAGATCGTCGCGTACTCGACGCCGATGACGCCGCCGCCGATCACCGTCAATGTCCGCGGCAGGCGCTCGAGCTCCAGCATCTCGTCGCTGTCCAAGATACGGGTCTTGTCGAAGGGCACGTCGCGCGGTCGATGCGGGCGGGTGCCGACCGCGATCAGCGCGTTGGCAAAACCCACCTCGCTGTAGTCGCCATTGTCCGCCGTCAGGCTGACCTTGTTGGGACCGATAAACTTGACTGTGGCGCGCGCACTCTTGACCGTGTTGCGCATGAATTGGTGTTGTAAAACCTCCACCTCGTGATCGAGGGTCTTATGCAGGCGCTGGATCAGATCGCCGACCGAAATGTCCTGCTTGACCCGGTAGCCGCGCCCGTAGAAGCCGCGCTCGCGCCAGCCGGAGAGGTTGAGCACGGTTTCCCGCAGTGTCTTCGACGGGATGGTGCCGGTATGCACGGAAACGCCGCCGAGGCGCCGGCCCCGGTCGACCACCAGCACGGATTTTCCGAGCTTGGCCGACTGCACCGCGGCACGGCGCCCGGAAGGCCCGCTGCCGATGACCAGCATGTCGTAGTCCATCTCGCCCGCCCTGCCCCTCGTCGTTCAAAATGCCAGAGCGCCCCTTGCGTGTCCAAAAAGGACGCCCGGCGCTCCAGGCACTATGTTGCACCGCAGCAAGCTAACGCCATCCGCGCTGCAAATTCAACCGATCCTGGCTGCGTTCGACGCTGCTTGCAGTCGCCTCCCGAAAACGGTTCGATCTTGATTCCGTCGCAAGACTTCACCATTTCAACACCAGGCGGCCCGCACACTATTCCGGGCCTGATTACGAGGAAATGACATGAACGCGCGCGTTCTCGACGGCGAAATCATCAGCTCCAGGCTCGACGACGTCAGGGCCTATGACGGCGTGCGCACGCGGCGTGTCCTCGCCTTCATCATCGACTATTGCATCGTTGCGCTGCTCACCATCCCGTTTGCGATCCTGGTATTCTTCCTCGGGATTTTGACGCTCGGCCTCGGGTGGATGCTGTTTTCCGTCCTCGTGCCTGCCGTCGCCTTCCTCTACATCTGGAATACGCTCGGCAGCGCCGACCAGGCCACGACGGGCATGAAGATGATGTGCATCCGGCTCGACCGCCTGGACGGCACTCGCATCGACGGGCTCACGGCCGTGGTGCATTCGGTGCTGTTCTGGGCCGGCAACGTCATCCTGACGCCGCTGGTCCTTCTGGTATCGCTGTTTGCCGACCGCAAGCGCACGCTGCACGACCTGCTGCTTGGCACCGTGGTCAGCCGCAGTGACCGCTGAGACGACGTTTCACGAGCTCCCGCGAGCGTTTATCTGCGAAGTGAGGGCGTCCGATCGTCGGCGCCTTCACAATCCTATTGAATTTTTCGCCGTGCGCGCCAAAGGTAGAGCGATTCGCAGGAGTGTTTCCAAGGTTCGATGACGCAGCATCCGACCCAGTCGCCGCAGTTCTTCCTGACCGCGCCGTCGCCGTGCCCGTATCTTGAGGGCCAGTTCGAGCGCAAGGTGTTCACGCATCTGGTCGGCGACAAGGCGCCGGAGATGAACGACCTCTTGACGCAAGGCGGTTTCCGGCGGTCGCAGAACATCGCCTACAGACCAGCCTGCGAGACCTGCCGCGCCTGCGTTTCGGTACGCATCCTGGCCCAGGAGTTCACCGCCAGCCGCAACATGAGGCGGGTGATACAGCACAATTCAGACCTCATCGGCGTCATGCACGACGCGCAACCGTCCACGGAGCAGTATTCGCTGTTCCGCAGCTATCTCGATGCCCGCCACCGCCGCGGCGGCATGTCCGACATGACGGTGCTCGACTACGCCATGATGGTCGAAGACACCCATGTCGACACCAAGGTCATCGAATACCGGCGCCGCGGCCCCGACAGCTTCATCACCGGCAAGGGCCAGGGCGAGCTGATCGCCGTGGCGCTCACCGACAAGATGGCCGACGGCCTGTCGATGGTCTATTCCTACTTCAATCCGGACTTCGAAGACCGCTCGCTCGGCACCTTCATGATCCTCGACCACATCGCCCGCGCCAGGGCGATGGGCCTGCCCCATGTCTATTTGGGCTACTGGGTCAACGGCTCGCGCAAGATGAACTATAAGATGCGCTTCATGCCTCAGGAGCATCTCGGCCCGAAGGGTTGGGAACGCTACGACCACGAAGCGGTTTCGCGCTGATCCACTCTTTCGCCAATCACCCTTAAGACTTTCAAGGAGGATGCTGCTGGTTTTCGGCCGCTTGGCTGGAAGCACAGACGCTTGGCCAATTTCGCGCCGCCTCCACATCATTGCGAGAATTGCCGCATGTCGTCCCACAACGATCACCAGAAGGGCCTTCTTATCACCGCCATCGGCGGGCTGACCCTGACCATCGACATTCCACTGATCCGCCTCGCAGACGGCGGCGCATGGACGATCCTCCTGCTGCGCACCGGCACTACCTTGGTCGCAGCGCTGATCATCTGGGCAGTCTGGCGCTCGCTAAGCCGGAACGCGCCGCAGCTCATCCCCGGCTGGTCGGGGCTGATTGTCGCCATATGCTACGGACTGACTTCGGTCACCTTCGTCACCAGCATCTATTACACCACGACCGCCAATCTGGTCTTCATCCTGGCCTTCAACACCGTGTTCGCGGCACTGCTGTCCTGGGTGTTCCTGAAGGAGCGGCCGCGACTGGTCACCGTGGCCGCGATGCTGGTCATGATCCTCGGTGTTGCGATCATCGTCAGCGATTCGATCGGCACCGGGCACCTGTTTGGCGATCTGATGGCGCTGTGCTCGGCTTTCTTCATCGCTCTGGCCATCACCATCTCGCGCGCCAGCGGCAAGGACATGGGGTTCACATCGCTGATCGGCGTCGTCCTGCCCTTGGCCGTCGCGGTGTTCATGGTCTCAGGCGAAGGCCTTCAGGTGAACGCGCCGTGGTGGATCATCTTCAACGGCGCCGTCATCATGCCGATCTCGTTCTTCTGTCTCGCCAACGGGCCGAAATATGTTTCGGGACCGGAAGTGGCGATGTTCTATCTGCTCGAAACCGTGCTGGCGCCAGTCTGGATGTGGATGATCTTTGCCGAAACGCCGTCGCGCAACAGCCTGATCGGCGGCGCGATCCTCACCATCACGCTGATCGCCCATTCGCTATGGCAGCTGCATGAGGGGCGCAAGCGCAGCGCAACCCTTGCGGTCAGTCACCCGGCCTGAGTCTTTCTCGCGGCAGGGTGCTCCGCGACGATGTCGATCTGCGCCGGAGCACCTTCCATGTCCGCCGGCGCTGCTGGAGCAAGCTCGTCGGCCAACTCCACCTCGCGCAGCCATTCGCGCCAGATCGCGACCAGCAATGCCATCAGCACCGGACCGATGAACAGGCCGAGAAAGCCCATCGTCTTGACGCCGCCGATCAGGCCGAAGAAGGTCGGCAGGAACGGCAGCTTTATCGGACCGCCGACCAGTTTCGGGCGCAATGTCTTGTCGACGATGAACAGCTCCACCGAGCCCCAGATGAACAGCGCCAGCCCCGCCATCAGCGAGCCACTGGCGGCGAGATAGATCGAGACAAGCGTGAACGACAGCGGGGCGCCGCCGGGGATCAGCGCCATAATGCCGGTCAGCGCGCCGAGCGTCACCGGCGACGGCACGCCGGCCAGCCAGTAGGCGACGCCCAGCACCACCCCCTCGCCAATGGCGATAATGGTCATGCCGGTCACCGTCGAGGAAATCGTTGCCGGCACGACGCGTGAAATCCGCTCCCACCTGGCCGGCAGGATGCGCTCGCCGAGACGGTCGACCTGCCCGGCGAAATGCTCGCCGTCGCGATAGGCAAAGAACAGCGCGATCATCATGAACAGCAGCGCCAGCAGAAGGCCGAAGGCGCTGCCGCCGGCGGCCAGAACGCCGCGATAGATGCTGCCGATGTTGGCGCCGCTGATCAGCTGGATCAGTTCGCCGATGCCACCGGGATGGCCGAGATTGCGCGTCCACTGCTCGTTCAGCCACTCGCCCACCACGGGCAGCGTGGCGATCCAGTGCGGCGTTACCGCGCCTTCGCGGTTGGTCTCGATCGCCCAGCCGACCCATTCGCGGACTTCGTTGGTGGCGTAGGCGCCGGCGAAAGCGATCGGCACCACCAGGAACGTAAGGATGAACAGGATCGCCAATGTCGCTGATATCGTGCGGTTGCCGCCAACGGCAGCGAGCAACCGCCGATAGAGCGGCCAGCTGGCAAAGGCGATGACGAGCGCGGCCAGCACGGGAACCAGGAAACCATGAAAGAAATATACGCCTGCGGCGACGATCAGCACCAAAAGCCAGCGCGCCGCCGACAACGGCGGAATGACGGCGGATCTGAGCGGCGTCGACAAGCCAAACAGGCGTTGCTGCCTTTCCGGTTTGTGAATCCCAGCTTCCTTCAAATGCCCATTTCTCCCAAACGGCTTATGTAGCGATACTTATGCACTGATATAGTGCAGCAATCGTGACGATAGTCCAAATGTCTAGGTATCTCCCTCCTTGAGGGGGAGATGGCCGGCAGGCCAGAGGGGTAGCCGCGCGTGAAGCGCCGGCGTCCTCAGCCCACAATAAGAGGTCGAAGAGGTCGCGTCAGGTCGTGCCGACCCCCTCTGTCGCCTTCGGCGACATCTCCCCCTCGAGGGGGGAGATTAGCGGCTACCCGAATTTCCCGGTCCTCGGGAATCCCTTCGGCACCATGCGGCCGGCCGAGGCTCGGGCGCCGATCCATTCGATCAGCTCTTCACGCGACTTGACGAAGGTGCGGTCGGCCGAATCCTGCCAGGAGAGACCGCTTTCGAGCGTGAAGGTCTTGAGATCGAGGACGCCGCCATCCTTGTATTTCTGCAGGCGAACCCCTTTGCCGCGACCCATCTCAGGGATCTCGGCAAGCGGGAAGACCAGCATCTTGCGATTCTCGCCGACGATGGCGAGATGATCGCCGGCGACTGTCACGCAACGCTGAGCCTCGTCTGGTGCCTTGACGTTCATCACCTGCTTGCCCTTGCGGGTGTTGGCGACGACTTCCTCTTCCGGCACGATGAACCCATTGGCGTCATGCGACACCAAGAGCAGCTTGCGCTTGGGATCGTGGACAAAGGCGGTGACGATGTCCTGGTCGTTGTCCATGTCGACAATGATGCGGATCGGTTCGCCATGGCCGCGCCCGCCGGGCAGCCGGTCGGCGCCGATCGTGTAGAACTTGCCGCCAGTGGTGAAGACCAGCACCTTGTCGGTGGTCTGGGCGTGGAAGGCGAGCTTGAGGCTGTCACCCTCCTTGAACGTCAGCAATGAATGATCGGTCAGGTGACCTTTCATCGCCCTGAGCCAGCCCTTTTCCGAAACGACCACGGTGACCGGCTCGCGCTCGATCATGGCATGGGCAATGTCGGTCAGGTCATGTTCGGGCGCGTCGGCGAACTGGGTCCGGCGCTTGCCGAGTTCGGTTTCCGGTCCGAATTTCTCGCGGATGCTGGTGACTTCCCACTTGATCGTCGCCCATTGTTTGGCATCGGACGCAAGCAGCGCTTCGATCTGCTTTTTCTCGGTGGTGAGGCCATCGAATTCCTTGCGGATCTCGAATTCCTCGAGCTTGCGCAGGGCTCTGAGCCGCATGTTGAGGATGGCTTCGGCCTGGTTGTCGGTGAGCGACCAGCGGGCCATCATCACTTGCTTGGGCTCGTCCTCCTCACGGATGATCCTGATCACCTCGTCGATGTTGAGATAGGCGATCAGATAGCCGGCGAGGATCTCCAGCCGCCTTTCGATCTCGCCGAGCCGATGCTTCGAGCGGCGGATGAGCACCTCGCGGCGGTGCTCCAGCCATTCCTTGAGCACGCCTTTCAGCGACAGTACGTTGGGTATCTTGCCGCGCGACAGCACGTTCATGTTGAGCGGAAAGCGGCTTTCGAGCTCGGTCAGCTTGAACAGCGATTCCATCAGGATGCCGGGGTCGACCGAACGGCTCTTCGGCACCAGCACGACGCGGATGTCCTCGGCGCTCTCGTCGCGGATGTCCTCAAGCAGCGGCAATTTGCGCGCCATCAGAAGCTCGGCGATCTTTTCGATCAACCGCGCCTTCTGGACGCCGTAAGGGATCTCGGTGACGACGATGCTCCAGGTGCCCCTGCCCTGGTCCTCCTGGCTCCATTTCGCCCTGACGCGGAAACCGCCGCGGCCTGTTTCGTAGGCTTCGAGGATCGAGGCGCGGCTGTCGACAATGATGCCGCCGGTCGGGAAGTCGGGACCCTGGACAAAGTCCATCAGCTTGGCCACCGGCGCGTCCGGATGCTCGATCAGGTGCAGCGCGGCGTCGCAAAGCTCGGCGGCATTGTGCGGTGGGATCGAAGTCGCCATGCCGACGGCAATGCCGGACGAGCCGTTGGCGAGCAGGTTCGGGAAGGCGCCGGGCAGCACCACCGGCTCCTCGTCCTCTTCATTGTAGGTCGGCCGGTAGTCGACCGCATCTTCGGTGATGCCGGACAAAAGTTCGGTCGCCACATCGGTCATGCGCGCTTCGGTGTAGCGCATGGCGGCAGCGTTATCGCCGTCGATATTGCCGAAATTCCCCTGGCCGTCGACCAGCGGATAGCGCATCGAAAAATCCTGCGCCAGCCGCACCAACGCGTCGTAGATCGACTGGTCGCCATGCGGATGGAACTTGCCCATCACCTCGCCGACGATGCGGGCGCATTTGGCGAAGCCCTGGTCGGGGTTCAGTCTCAGCAGCCGCATAGCATGCATGATGCGGCGATGGACCGGCTTCAGCCCGTCGCGCACGTCCGGCAGCGCCCGGTGCATGATGGTCGACAGCGCATAAGCGAGATAGCGCTCTTCCAGCGCTTTCTTCAGATCGACCGGCTCGATGTTGTCGCCGCCGCCATCTCCAGGCGGCAAAAGCCTTTTTCCCATGGGCTGGAACTAGCCGAGCGGGTGATTCGCGGCAAGAGGCGCTTGAATTGCGAGGCGCCTCCTGCAACACGAACTGGACGTACTGCAGCATCGGCCAACATCAACCGGTTACATCCCGCTTCTATGGCAAGCGCGATAGATCGGGGCCGCAATGGATGGGATTTGCCTTTCGCCCTGGTTTTCGACCATTGTGCGGGAGAACGCCTTTTTCCCGTCCAGTTCGTCACGGAAGGGTGACGGCGCAAAGAATTGAAAACAATCTTCAGGACACGCTCAGGGAACCGCGATGACGATCAGACGCTCGACACTCAACAAGCTCGCTTTTTCGACCTTCCTGCTGACGCTGCCGCTGAACGCGGCCTTCGCGCAGGATGCTGCGGTCGCCGACCGGCTGAAGGCGGCTCTCGCCGCCCAGGGCGTCGACATCTCATGGACGGGGGTGACGGGCGATGCCTCCAGCATGGTGCTGCAAGGCGTCGCCGTCAAACCGGCGGCCGAAAAGGAGGCGCTCAAGCTCGGCGACGTCACGCTTGAAGGCGTGACCGAAGCCAATGGCGGTTATGAAATCAAAACGGTCTCGACTGCGGCGTTCCAGCACAGCGAGGACGGCATCACACTCGACCTCAGCCCCTTTATCATCCACGACATGACGGTTCCGGCTGACGGCGCCACGGGTCCGCTGGGCTCGCTGATGATGTACAAATCGGCAGAGCTCGACAAGATGACGGTCAAGGTCGCCGACAAGACCGCCTTCTCGATGGACGGGCTTGCCATCGAAATCACGCCGCCGGCCGACGGTAAGGCGATGGAATTTTCGGGAACCACGGAAAAGTTCAATGCCGACTTGACGCTGGTCGAGGACCCGAAGTCGAAGGACGTGATCAACGCGCTCGGCTACCAGAATATATCAGGGAACCTTGAAATGGCGGGCACGTGGCAGCCTGCGGACGGCAAGATGGAGCTGTCGAAATACGACATCTCCGTCGACAATGCCGGAACGCTCGGCATGACCTTCGGTCTCGGCGGCTACACGCTTGACGTCATGAAGTCGCTGCAGGAGATGCAGAAGAAGTTGGCGGCCCAGCCCGAAGGGGCCGACAATTCGGCGCAAGGCATGGCCATGCTCGGTGTCTTGCAGCAGCTTTCGTTCAACAGCGCTTCGATCCGCTTCGAAGACGATTCGCTGACCAACAAGGTGCTGGACTATGTCGGCAAGCAGCAAGGCATGTCCGGCAAGGATATCGCCAATCAGGCCAAGGCGATCGTGCCTTTCGGCATGGCGCAGCTCAACAATCCCGAATTGACGGCGCAGGTATCGGCTGCGGTCGGCAAATTTCTCGACGATCCAAAGAGCCTCGAGATCCTGGCCAAGCCGCCGGCAGCGGTGCCGTTCGCGCTGATCATGGCGGGCGCCATGTCCAACCCGGTGGACCTGACGAAGACGCTTGGCGTGACAGTCAAGGCGAACGAGGACTGAGCGGAGCGATCTGTTGAAAGCGAAAAACCCGGCAGCGCTGCCGGGTTCTTTGTGAATCAACAGAATCGGTTGCGGGAGCTTGTTAAGCCTCTTTCTTGGTCGCCACGACGCGCAGCGACAATTCGCGAAGCTGTTGCGGGCTGGCTTCCGACGGCGCGCTCATCAGCAGATCATAGGCCTGCTGGTTCATCGGGAACATCGTCACCTCGCGCAGGTTTTTGGCGCCGACCAGCAGCATGACGACGCGGTCGATGCCGGCCGCCATGCCGCCATGCGGCGGCGCTCCATACTGGAAAGCCCGATAGAGGCCACCGAAGCGCTCCTCGACCGTTTCGCGATCCAGCCCGACAGTCTCAAATGCCTTGACCATGGTCTCGGGCAGATGGTTGCGGATGCCGCCTGAGGCGATCTCGAAGCCGTTGCAGACCATGTCATACTGGAATGCCTTGATGCCGAGCAGATCCTCGCCCTTGAGCGCCTCGATGCCGCCCTGCGGCATCGAAAACGGGTTGTGGGCGAAATCGATCTTCTTCTCGTCCTCGTTCCATTCGAAGAACGGGAAGTCGACGATCCAGCACAGTTCGAAGCGCTCGCGGTCGACGAGGTTCAGCTCCTCGCCGGCGCGAGTGCGTGCCGCACCCGCGAAGGACACGAATTTCTTCGGGTCGCCGGCGACGAAGAAGGCAGCATCGCCATCGGCAAGGCCGAGTTGCAGGCGGATCGCCTCGGTGCGCTCCTCGCCGATATTCTTGGCCAGCGGCCCCGCCCCTTCGAGCTTCTCGCCTTCCTTGCGCCAGAAGATGTAGCCGAGACCGGGCTGGCCCTCGCCTTGCGCCCAGGAATTCATACGGTCGCAGAAAGCACGGCTGCCGCCGGTTTTTGCCGGAATGGCCCAGACCTCAGCCTTGGGGTCGTTGGCAAGAATGTTGGCGAACACCTTGAAGCCGGAATCGCGGAAATGATCGGAGACGGCCTGCATCTCGATCGGGTTGCGCAGGTCCGGCTTGTCGGTGCCGTATTTGCGCATGGCGACGTCGTAGGCGATGCGCGGAAATTCCTGCGTCACCGGCTTGCCGTTGGCGAAGGTCTCGAAGACCCCGCGCATGACCGGTTCCATGGTCGACAGCACATCGTCCTGCTCGACGAAACTCATTTCGAGGTCGAGCTGATAGAATTCACCCGGCAAACGGTCGGCGCGCGGGTCCTCGTCGCGGAAGCAGGGTGCGATCTGGAAGTAACGGTCGAAGCCCGACACCATGATCAGCTGCTTATACTGCTGCGGCGCCTGCGGCAGCGCGTAGAAAGTGCCGGGATGGATCCGCGACGGCACCAGGAAGTCGCGTGCGCCCTCAGGCGACGAGGCGGTCAGGATCGGCGTCGAGAATTCGGTGAAGCCGACCTCGCCCATGCGCTTGCGCATCTCGGCGATGATTTTCGTGCGCGCCACGATGTTCTTGTGCAACGTGTCGCGGCGCAGATCGAGGAAGCGGTATTTGAGGCGGATGTCTTCCGGGTAGTCCGGCTCGCCGAACACCGGCAGCGGCAGCTCCTTGGCCGCCGACAGCACTTCGATCTCGCGTGCGAAAACCTCGATCTCGCCGGTCGGCAAATTGGCGTTGGCGGTTTCAGCTAGGCGCGCCTTGACCTCGCCGTCGACGCGGATGACCCATTCGCCGCGCACCGTCTCGGCAACCTTGAACGCCGGCGAATCCGGGTCAGCGACGATCTGGGTCAGGCCATAATGATCGCGCAAATCGATGAACAGCAGGCCGCCATGATCGCGCACGCGATGAACCCAGCCCGACAGGCGAACCGAAGAGCCGACGTCGCTCTTCCTCAATTGGGCACAGGTATGGCTGCGGTAACGATGCATTGTCATTGGTAAGTCCGGATGTTGATTGCGGCCAAGGCATGATGGCCAGGCCCGAAATTTGCGCGAAAAGCACATGAGAGGCCGCCTTTGTCAAGGCGGACGGCGCTAGGGCAGCATCTCAGGTTGGACTTCGGCTCTCGCCCTACGCGATCATCGCTCGGAATAAGCCGCGATTCAACATCGACCGCCCATGGCGGTCAGCGGGTGAAGCGCGCACTATCGCCCGGCGTAGCAACCCCACACACAACAGCGGGATCGCAACGAAGCCCGCATGATTCCACCATTCGCCGGGATGGTACGTTCGAGGCTGATACGAGCTCATAGGTGTGCGTCGCATGCAGATCGCGAAACACACTGACGATCATGCGAGCGTTGATGTAGTTGCCGAGCCCTCGGCCCCTCTGCGATTGCGCGACCGCAACCAGTCCACCCCACGCATATCGGTGATAGGCGCTGTAGGGATTGTGAGCCAAGTAGCCATGCGCGGTTGCCGCGACGGTACCCGTCTTGTCGCCCACCACTACCGTCGTCGCCGGTCCCAGCGTTCCGGCCAGCAGCGACCCCGAAAATGGCACTACGCCCGACGCCGCCATGAACGCCTGGATGCGGGCCGTATACTCATCATCCGGCTCGGTCGGCTTGTCTTGATCGAGAAGTCCGTCGGGCAGCCCCTGATCGATAATTGCCTCCGACGCCGCCAGGGCACTTGCCCGGTCGGCCAAGAAAACGTCCCAGGTATCGAAGCGGAAGCCCCCTTTGGCCAATCTCGACTTCAGCTCATCCGCCTTGCTTGCTGGTATCATACGAAAGCCGCAGATGCCGTCGCGATTGAGAATCTTGTCGATCAGCTCCCACCCGAACCGATCGGGATCATCGCACCCCATGGTGCGCCCGGTCTGGCACGCGCCGGGGGTCGCATTGATGAAGTCGACACTCACCTCAGCCTGAGCTTGCAGACGCTGCTGAACCTCTGTGCCGAAATAGCCTGACATGGGAAGTCCCCGCGTGACGTGCCCGATGGAGTATAGCAAGCACGATAGAATACAGCCAACCTGGTCCCGCTGGAACCAGCTTGGCTCCTTCAGGGTATGGCGCGGCGCGCAGGAGGGATTTTCGGCCTCGCCCGTTCCGAAGCGGACTACGAGTCGCGGCCAACGGAAGGCGACTGCTATCTTCTGCTTTGATCGTGATTAGGGTGGTCAAGCCGTGTACAATGGCCGTCACATTGATGGGAGGACTACCATGCGCATTCGCACATTGACTGTCCTGATGATGCTGCTTGTCGGCACCTGCACATTTGCCCACGCCCAGCAGACGAAGCCGGCATCAATCGAGGTGTTTCCTTTCGAATTGGAGGACAAGAGCGCTGGGGCGGGGATAATTCCTCCTGACGAACACGATAAGCGCTATCTGTCCGAGTCGGCACAGATGGCGAAGGACATGCTTTCCAAGTCCGGGCGTTTCACAATCGTCGATGTACCAGCGAAGGGCGAGCAGCCGGGTGCACCGCACGGATTGCGCAACTGCGGGGGCTGTGAAGGCAAAATTGCCAAGGAGCACGGCGCGTCTCTTGCCTTGCTCGGCGTCGTAACGCGCGTCAATCGAACAGAGCATACCATGTTCATTCGCATTCTTGACGCCGAAACCGGGAAACCTGTTTTGCAAGGCTTTACCGATCTTCGCATGGGTCCGAACTACGCGTGGCCCCGCTCGGTGAAATGGCTGATGACAAACAGAATTCTGCGGTAGGGACATCCACCCAGTGCGCCCTCGGGAGTGCGAAAGACCGCTCCCAAGCCAAACTCAAGCTGAGAAACTGATTGCCGGTGCTGGCCCGCTAATCGCCGGGAATTGCCGCTGGCATTGGCGCGGACGATGGTTCAAGAAGGATCAACGACAGGCCTTCCTTCATGTCATCCATGCGCCCGCTGATCCCGCTTCTTATTGCCGCCGGCATCCTGCTCGGCGGCAATGGGTTACAAAGCACCTTGATCGCACTGCGCGGCGCCCAGGAAGGGTTTTCGGCCTCGACCATCGGCCTGATGGGCACGTTCTATTTCGCCGGCTTCCTGCTCGGCTGCCTCGCCGTCACCCGTATCATGAAGGCGGTCGGCCACGTGCGCGCCTTTTCCGCGCTGGCGGCGATCGCTTCGGCGGGAACATTGCTTCTGGTGCTGGTCGTCGACCCGGTCATGTGGTGCGCGGTCCGCTTTGCCGGCGGGTTCTGCTTCGCCGGTCTGTTCACCATCATGGAAGCCTGGCTCAATTCCGGGGTCGCCAACAAGGACCGCGCACGGGTGCTGGCCATCTACCGGATGGTCGACATCGGTTCGGTCACAGGCGCGCAGTTCCTGATCCCGATCTTCGGCGCCGGCGGTTTCGCCATCTTCGCCATCATGTCGATCATGATCACGCTCTCGCTGGTGCCGGTCTCGCTCGGCGACCGCTCCAACCCGACCCCGCCGGAAGACGTCAAGCTCGACCTGGCCCGCGTCTGGCGGATTTCGCCGCTCGGCTGCTTCGGCTGCATCGCCGTCGGCGTCACCAACAGCGCCTTCCGCACATTGTCGCCGGTCTATGCCGAACAGATCGGCATGTCGGTCACCGACGTCGTCACCTTCGTCAGCGTCGGCATCTTCGGCGGCGCCATCATCCAGTATCCGCTCGGCTACCTATCCGACCGCTGGGACCGGCGTTACGTGCTGCTGATAACGACGTGCTGCGCGCTGCTTGCGTCGCTGGCGCTGGTGTTCTGGGTGCGCAGCGACCCTACCCTTAACTTCGTGACGGTCTTCATTTTCGGCTGCTTTGCCATGCCGCTCTACTCGCTGTCGGCGGCGCACTCCAACGACCGTGCCGACAAGGGCGAGTTCGTGCTGATCAACGCGGCGCTGATGCTGTTCTATTCCTTCGGCGCTATTGGCGGGCCGTTCGCCGCCTCGACGGCCATGCAGCATTTCGGGCCAAGCGCACTGTTCGTGTTCACCGCCATCGTCTACGCCATTTTTGTCGTCGTCATCGTGTACCGGATGCAGGCGCGATCCGGCGTGCCGGCGGGTCATCGCAGCCGTTTCATCGGCCTGTTGCGCACATCGACGGTGTTCGCCCGGCTGGCCAAACGCAACGACGATTCCGACGGGCCCGGGAAGCACCGATGACGGCCCCATATGTCTTGAACCCGGGGCTGCGGCTTGACGAAAGCCCGCGCGGCTGAAATTGAAGGAGACCTTACCCTTTGCCAAAAGCGATTTGATGCACGTCATCACCACCCAAGAAGAACTCGAGACCGCTGTTGCCGCGTTCGAAAAGTCGGATTTCGTCACCGTCGACACCGAATTCATTCGCGAGACGACGTTTTGGCCGATCCTCTGCCTGATCCAGATGGCGGCGCCCGGCGTGACGGCGCTGATCGATCCGCTGTCACCCGACATCGACCTGAAGCCGTTCTTCAGGCTGATGGCCAACGAGGGGGTCGTCAAGGTCTTCCATGCGGCGCGCCAGGACATCGAAATCATCGTTCATCTCGGCGATCTGGTCCCGCATCCGGTGTTCGACACCCAGGTGGCGGCGATGGTTTGCGGCTTCGGCGACAGCGTCTCCTATGACCAGCTTGTCCAGAAGATCACCGGCGCTCGGCTCGACAAGTCCTCGCGTTTCACCGACTGGCGCCATCGGCCGCTTTCCGACAAGCAGCTCGACTACGCACTCGCCGACGTCACCCACTTGATCGAGGTCTACCAGCACCTCAGCGCCGAACTGGTGCGGGAAAACCGCGCCCATTGGCTGAACGAGGAGATGGAGGTGCTGACCGCGCGCGAAACCTACGATCCGCATCCGGAGGACGCCTGGAAGCGGCTGAAGATGCGACTGCGCAAGCCGCAGGAGCTGGCGATCGTGCAAGCGGTTGCGGCATGGCGCGAGCGCGAGGCGCGCGAACGCGACGTGCCGCGCGGCCGGGTGCTCAAGGACGACGCCATCTACGAGATAGCCCAGCAGGCGCCGCGCGATGCGGCAGCACTCGGCAAGCTGCGCACCACGCCGAAAGGCTGGGAGCGCTCAGTGACGGCAACGGCACTGCTTGGCGCGGTCAACACAGCGCTTGCCTTGCCAAGGGAGAGCATGCCGAAGCTGCCGAAAAGCTTTCAGCCGCCGGAAGGCTCCAATGCCGCCGCGGAACTGCTGAAAGTGCTGTTGCGGATCGTCGCTGAAAAGGAGGGCGTCGCTTCGAAAGTGCTGGCCTCGAGCGACGACATCGACCGCATCGCCGCCGAGGGCGAGGACGCCGACGTGCCGGCCCTGCAAGGCTGGCGACGCGCCGTGTTCGGCGAGGCCGCCCTCAAGCTGGTGCGCGGCGAGATCGCGATCAAGTTCGACAAGCGCAAGATCGCAGTGTTCGATTTGTAGGCTTGAGCCTGTTTGGCCTTAAGTTCGGCGCTGTTTCTGCCCCGCCAGAAGAAAAACCGCGATGACGATCACCGGTATCGCCAGGAGCGCGAATTTGGTGACGATCAGCGCCGAGGCTAAGGACAGCGAATCCGGATTGGCCGACAGGAAATCCGAGAGCAGGCGGGCGACCGCGAAGTTCTGCGCATAATCAGCAAGCGTATAGGGCAGCACCAGGACAAGCGCGAACAGCGACTGGAGCTGCGCGGGCAGCGCCCGAAAATTCTTCAGCCGCCGTCCCGTGGCCAGGATCAGGCTGACCAATGTCAGCGACAGCAGCGCCGGGAACAAGAGGTCGAAGGTCAGGTAGTGCCAGACCAGAATGATCTCGCTGCCGCGCCGGCCGAGCGCCGTCAGCCAAGCCATGCCCTCATCCGGGGTGAAACCGGTCCAGCGCATATCGAGCGACGGCAGGCCACCACTCAACTGGCGGAAATAGAGGAACTCCATCGCCGTCATGGCGATGAAAACCGCCACGCAGGCAAAACAAAGTGCTGCAGCGTGGCGCGACAGCCGCAGCATCATTGCCGCCAGGCTTCGCGCAAGCTGGTCAGGCTCCGCCGGGGTAATTCGGGCTTTCGCGGGTGATCGTGACGTCATGGGCGTGGCTTTCACGAAGTCCGGCGTTGGATATGCGTACAAAGGTGGCGCGGTCGCGGAAATCGGCAAGGTCGCGACCGCCGACATAACCCATAGCGGCTTTCAGGCCGCCCGCAAGCTGGTGCAGTACGCCGGACACGGGTCCTTTGTAAGGCACCTGCCCTTCAATGCCTTCCGGCACCAGTTTCAACGTGTCGCGCACCTCGGCCTGGAAATAGCGATCGGCTGAGCCGCGGGCCATGGCGCCGACTGAGCCCATGCCGCGATAGGCTTTGAACGAGCGGCCCTGGTGCAGGTAGACTTCGCCCGGGCTCTCGTCGGTGCCGGCCAGCAGCGAACCGATCATGGCGGCACTGGCGCCGGCGGCAAGCGCCTTTGCGAGATCGCCGGAATATTTGATGCCGCCATCGGCAATGACCGAGACGCCCGATTTCTGCGCCGTGTCGACCGCCGACATGATTGCCGAAAGCTGCGGCACGCCGACGCCGGCGACGATGCGGGTGGTGCAGATGGAGCCTGGCCCGATGCCGACCTTGACCGCATCGGCACCGGCATCGATCAGCGCCAGCGTGCCTTCTGCGGTGGCGACGTTGCCGGCCAGGATGCGGACCGAATTGGACAGTTTCTTAGCCCGTGTCACCGCGTCGAGCACGCGTTGCGAGTGGCCGTGAGCGGTGTCGATCACCAGAAGGTCGACGCCGGCGTCGATGAGGCGCTCGGCGCGCTCGAAACCGTCATCGCCGACGCTGGTGGCAGCCGCCGCGCGCAAGCGCCCCTGCACGTCCTTGGTAGCGTGCGGATTGAGCTGCGACTTCTCGATGTCCTTGACGGTGATCAGCCCGACGCAATTGCCGTCGCTGTCGACCACAACCAGCTTTTCGATGCGGTGCTGGTGCAGGAGCCGCTTGGCTTCGTCCTGATCGACGTTCTCCTTGACCGTGATCAGGTTCTCACGGGTCATCAGCTCGTAGACCTTTTGCCCCGGATCGGAGGCGAAGCGCACGTCGCGATTGGTCAGGATGCCGACCAGCCGGCCGACCGTATGCCCGCCGGCGCCGCCATTCTCGACCACGGGAATGCCCGAGATGCTGTAGGTGCGCATCAAGCCCAAAGCGTCGGCGAGCGTCGCATCGGGGCCGATGGTGACGGGGTTGACCACCATGCCGGATTCGAATTTCTTCACTTGCCGCACCTGTTCGGCCTGTTCGGCCGGCGAGAAATTGCGGTGGATGACGCCGATGCCGCCGGCCTGGGCCATGGCGATGGCGAGGCGCGCCTCGGTGACGGTGTCCATGGCGGCGGAGAGGATCGGCACGTTGAGGTCGATGTCGCCGGCGATGCGGGTGCGGATATCGGTCTCGCCGGGCATGACCTCGGAATGACCCGGCTGCAGCAGCACGTCGTCAAAGGTCAGCGCCAACGCGCCCGTGGACGTTTCGATAATTTTTGCCATGGCCAGCCCTCGGAATGCATGAAAAGCGCTGGACCGGATGGACAGCGCCGACTCGTCTTCTTCCCTTTCAGGATTGGCGCTGGCTCGTAACACGTCCCGTCGCCGATGAAAAGCCGATTGGTTGTGCATGGCGGGGTCGGCAGGGCGATGAGGGGCGGTGCCGCCAGCCTTTGCTGAAGTGATTAGCACATCTGGCCTTGCTTTGTGACGGCAGTTATGCTAGGAATTTATTCATGGTGCCGATTTGCGCCATCGCCCGCCGCCGAGGCGGGTTTTTATTTGGGCGCCATTCTCCGCAAGGCTCCGAACCGGCACGTTTGCCAAGCGTCGCGCAAATGTGACGGCAAATTAAGGCGACATCCGACTTAACCCGTGGTAACCGCCCTGCGTGTCGGCTTACCCCCTTTGCCCCCGAGGGATCGGCAAGCAATCGGCGGCGAACATTCAAATCCGGACGTGCTCCATGAACCGCACCATTCCGCTTATCCTGGCGGTCGCCCTTTACATCAAACAGATCGTTCGTCGCATTTGCAGGGATGTGCCCTCCAAGCACGCGCGGTTCATAAGGTTGGTGCATAAGTCACGTCACCCGAACGCCCGATTGCAGGGTGAGGTCGCCCAGAAACTAACCCCCTGCCCACCCTCACAGCGCGGTGTGACGCGTTCAGTGACCCGCGACGGCAACGATCGCATCGACACGCAAACCCCTCACACCGACCCCCTGCCGTTCGCGTTCATCCTGCGCATTTCCTTGACGGCAACAACGCATTAACATACATACGTTAAATGCGTATCGTATGGGACGAAATCAAGCGACAAAAGGTGCTGATCGACCGTCAACTTGATTTCGCATGGGTAACGCCGCCGTTCATTGAATCCGCCTTAATCGAGGCGGGGCACACAGGGCGCTATAAGGCCTTCAACCTGATTGGTAATAGTCTCTACGCGGTGGTCTTTAAACAGTTAGGCACCGAAGGGGTGTCAATCGTTACGATGCGACTCGCAACACGAGATGAGGGAATAAGCTATGACGAACACACATGGACGACACACACTAACAGACGCAGAAGAAGCAGCCGCACAGCGTCACAAGCGCGAGGACGAGGCCCCAGGTGAGTTTCAGGGGAAAAAGTTCATGACCTATGCCGAAGTCGTGCGCAGAGGTCGCCCGCGTACTGAAAAACCAAAGGTGCGTACGAGCATATACCTATCGCAGGAAGTCATTGATAAGTTCAAGGCGACAGGTCCCGGTTGGCAAACGCGCATTGACGAGGTGCTTAAAGGCACGCGACTGTAACCTACCCCCTGTGGCAACCGACTAGTGGGCAACGATCACCCTGCGACGCGATTGCGCGCACACCGCACCCCAACTTAGATGGCGGGTTAATGGTGTGACAGTGCTCGCTCCGCAATCTTTTTAGCAAGGGGACTCGGCAGTGCCGCTCCCAAATCTAACCAATGAATGCTGTTATAGAAGCGGTGCTCAGTTCTGTCGACATACTGATCCAAAAGCCTCGTCATGCGAGATTTCGGGAGCGTCATTACGCATCTAAGAGCGAACACAATTCTGTACCTATCGTCCGTCCGCTCAAGCTCACGCAACAAAACCTCGTCACTCAGATCACGAACAACATTGTTCTGCAAACGCTTCGCAAGTGATATCCGAACCGTATTGTCAAGATCGAGGGCCAGCAGATCGGCAATACGATCTTTCCCCAGGGCGAGGATGGCTGTTGCCTTCTGCTCCGGCGATTTGGTTTGAAAAAAATTGAGCACCATTGTGCGCGAGGTGGGGTAGTCCCCCATTTTTTTTACACGTTCGATGTCGGACCAGTCGTACCCATCCGGTGAAGACCGCAGACGTGTATCCGGCGGCCATGAGCCCCTGAGCACCGCGGTGCCGGCGTCAAGCTTTCTTTGG
>NZ_JAMYNS010000030.1:0-45729 GCF_040319125.1 Mesorhizobium sp. M0938
CATTGGAGAGCACGGTCAAGCGCCATGTAAATTCTCTTCTCGGCTTTGGTCGTTGGCTCTTTGATAATAACAGGCCGGGATTTGCTGCTCGGCTTCACGAGGAGTCGCTGGATCCGGATCTCAAGGAGTACGAGAGCAAGAGCGGCTCCTCGGACGTGGCTAGAGCAGTGGGTCATCTCAAGACGTGGGCGGGCGGAGCGCCAGTGCTGGACCGCGCCGCTGTCCGGAATCCCGACCCTGCCGACGCCGCGCTCATCAGAGATTACACAGCGGCTCCCATCAGAGAGTACAAGGCAGCGCCGACCGGGCCGAATCCCGGTACCATTCAGACCTATGGATCTGCTCCTAGACGTTTCAGTGAATACCTGCATGAAAACAACAAGCCGGGGATTGCGGATCGGCTTCACGAGGGGTCGCTGGATGAAGATGCCAAGCGCTATGTGAACTCCGGTGGGATCAGTGCACTAGCTCATCTCCGGAAGCCCGAACTCGGGCGCGAAATTGCCCTTGCTGCTCGTCCGGAAGACGCAGTCGGCATGGAGGCTCGTGCCATTGGGGACGCCGCTGCGCAGCGCAGCGGGCCGCAGGAGGCATTGGGTCGGCCAGAGAAGCCCCCTGGGAAAGCTAAAGACGGGCGGGTGCTCGGCGCATTGGAATTGCTAGGCGACGAACATATCCAGAGGGATTACCAGCTCCTGGAGCAGGAGTTGCAGGGGAACAATCCAGATCTCGCCGCCCGGACGCGGTTCGTGGATCCCCTCGTAGCCAATTATCATCTGCGCTTGGGCTCCGAGAGCGACAGGCTAACCGCATTCCAGCGCATCGTCCATAATCAGAACGGTAACGACACAGCCGACTTCCTGTTCGTGCCAGTGAGCGATGGCGGTAAGACTCTTGCGGAGCGCGGCAAACATTGGTCGCTGCTGTTCGTTGATCGCAGCGACCGGGAACGGCCGGTTGCCTATCATTATGACTCCGTCAGCGGATGGCATGACCCGCTTGCAAAAAAGCTCGCAAAAAATCTGGGCGTCAGCCTGGAGACCCGCGTGGACTCACCCCGCATCGCCCAGCAGAGAAACGAGGTGGATTGCGGAGTCCACGTGGTGGACGGCACGCGGGCGCTGGTTGGGCGATTGCAAAGATGGCAGCCAGACCTGCCAGACGTGAACCTCAACAACCTCGTCGTCAATCGGCAGGCACTACAAACCCGCCTCAGGGGTGACGATACATTCGGAACGGCAAATAATCTCACGAACTTTGAACTCATGGACCGACAGGCCCGAGACGCGGTTAAGGAAAGCCCCGTTGGGACGTTTCCCCAGCAGATCAAGCGGCTCGGCCAGTCAGCGCCAGACGTTGCTCCCGGGGACCCATTTAAATTTCAAAGTCTTGAGAGCAAGGGGGACGCCGCTGCGCAGCGCAGCGGGCCGCAGGAGACATTCAGTTGGCCGAAGAATCTCCCCCCTGGGGAAGCTAATGAAGACGCCGCTGTTCTGCCATCGTCTTTCGTGCCAACTGGGCCCCATCACCAAGCCTCGGATCCCGCAGGGTCCTTTCGTCCCCTGAGCGGGCGCCACGGCGACCAGCGCGCGCTGGACGAGCGGATCGCTGCACAGGACAGGAGCAACCGGCTACCAAGCGAGGAGGTCCTCATCAACCGTGAGCATGATACAGCGGAGTTGAGACCAGCGAAGAGGCAAAGGACCCCGAACAGTCGTCTGCAGGACGTTGCCACTGAGCCGCAGCTGAGCGAGATCGGCAATTCAGGCGCTCGCGTGCTGATGCAGGCCCCCACCCATCAAGTGGGTGCATTGCCATGGGAAGCGCAGCCCATGATGCAAGGGAGCGGACAAGAACACGCCGCGGCGCCGTACGCCGGAGGCAGTGGGTCGATGCTAGGTGCCTCGGTGCTGCAGCCGGGTCACTCAACGGCGCGCCATCATCATGCACCGGATTCGTCAGTGGTTGATCTGAATCCCGCACCGGTCGAGTTGCGTGACCATGCTCGTTCTGTGCCGGCGGCGGTGCAGCCAGATCCTCCAATAGTGGTCTCCGGTCACGACAAGCGTCCTCTTTATTCCAACGATGCGACCGTTGTCGAAGGGCTGAGGTCAGCACTCTATGCCGGTAAGGTCCAGGAGAGCACGGTCAAGCGCCATGTAGATTCTCTTCTCGGCTTTGGTCATTGGCTCTTTAAAAACAACAAGCCGGGATTTGCCGCTCGGCTTCACGAGGAGTCGCTGGATCCGGATCTCAAGGAGTACCAGCGCAAGAGTGGCTCCTCGGACGTGGCTGGGTCACTGGGTCGTCTCAAAACGTGGGCGGGCGGAGCGCCAGTGCTGGGCCGCGCTGTCCTGAATCCCGACCCTGCCGACGCCGCGCTCATCAGAGAGTACACAGCGGCTCTCATCAAAGAGTACAAGGGAGCGCCTGCGACCGGGCCGAATCCCAGTACCATTCAGGTCTATGGGTCTGCTCTTAGACGTTTCAGTCAATGCCTGGTTGAAAACAAAAAGCCGCGGATTGCGGATCGGCTTCACGAGGGGTCGCTGGATGAAGATGCCAAGCGCTATATGAACTCCGCTGGGATCAGTGCACTAGCTCATCTCCGGAAGTTCGCACCCGGGCGCAAAATTGCCCTTGCTGCTCGTCGGGAAGACGCAGTCGGCATGGAGGCTCGTGCCATTGGGGACGCCGCTGCGCAGACCGCGGCACAAGCTCATGGCCAAGCAGGAGAGCAGGGACCCATCTCTCGAGCTCAACAAGTCGCGCCAGCGCCGTTTGAACGGCACTTGGGCAAGAAGCGCGAGGCCCAGGACGGACTGACGAGTACACTTGACAGGAGCAACCTCGTGAACAGCGGGGGCGTCATCATAAACAATGAACATTACACAGCGCTGTTGAGACCGGCGAAGAGGCAGAGGACTGATAATCCGCAAAGCCGCGCCATGGGTCGGCAACTGAGCGAAGCAACCACGACGTCCATCAGCCAAGCCTCCGATCAAGCCCGAGCGGACCTAATGGCTTCCTTCAGAAGCAGGGAGCGCTCCGACGCGGGGCGTTGAGCTCCATGGCTGGGGTCAAATCGCAAACCGACGCAAATTGTCGGACAGGGGAGGCCGCTGAGCCTCCTCCGCTTCGATGAGAGCGGCGTCGGCGGGTTCTGTCGCAAACTTTTCGGAAAGTCATTTGCCGCGAAAAAATCGCTTGCGGCATCGCGACGAGCACTGAAGTCGATCAGCATCCGCAAGAGCCAGTATGTCAGCAACCGGGCTCGAACACATCTCAACCGGTGAAAAGGTTCTCGAAGTCCGCGAGGCCCCCGCGGCGGCCATCATCATGTACGGGCTGCGGCACCTCGAAACCGCTTCCCTTGACGTCGGATCAATCGTGTTGAATCAGCAAGCCTGGCCCCAGGAGGCGGTTTCAGGTGCATGGCGCAGTACTATTCACAAGAGGGTGCGAACGGGGCATAGCGTGCGCACTCGAAGGCGTCAGCGGGAGCGTCAGCTACATAGTCGATAACACGCGCTTTTTACCTCGGTCTCGGCTCGCAACGATGGATTGCTAACGGCGAACTCATGCTGGTCGGCAAGGCGATACTGGCTGGAGCATCAACTCGGCCGACGAGAGTGGCCACACCATCCTAGACAGGATCGGCCAATATGCCCGGCATCGCCGCTCTGCAAAAAGCACAGCGGGCATCCAGACGTTGCCGGGTTGACTATGGGTGTCCGAACCGCGAAAAGAGGCCGCTCTTTCTGAGTGGCGTGCGCCGGCAGTCTAACCCCAAGCCCCCCGCCCGGGCTGCCGGCGCGCTTCTAGGAACATCGAGGTAGATGACGAGACTCCGAACTACATTTCCAAAGCTATCGGTGGATTCACATTTCAAGCCCAATCGATTTCCTACAGCCAGGCGTTGCGGCTGCTCAATGACGAGTAATCTCATCAAGGTCTGCCACCATTAAAATTGAGGAAGGTGCGATATTTTTCGGATCGCATTCTGAAACGCATCTTTGAAAGCCAGACAGGCGCCCTCCCGGAGCCGACGCCCTTGACGAAAGCAGACGGGGGGCTCTCCACAGAATCAACTCGATGAGCCGCTGCGTGGATTGGCGCAGGACTTTGTGAGGCTAGGTATGAACCCGCGAAATAGTAATCCATCCCGTGTAACAGCTTTGTCGCAGGTGCAGGACGCCGGCTTGGAAGACGGGCAAGCGGTCCAGGCCCGGCGAGTGGGCTTTGAGCAACACGTGTCCGAGGCGCTCCGGCCGCTGTTCGATGGTCGAGCTGACGAGCCGCCTACCGGTCCAGAGGAGCTTCTGCGACTGGAACAGGGGTTTCGCGAGGTGCTTCAGCGAGGGCAGGATCATCAAGCCGCCTCGTCTTTTTTCAGCAATCCAAGGATGCCCGCTGGACGGGATGACCCCAAGGGAAGCGTGTCGGACGCTTTCGCAGCAGCCGGCTCTAGGCACGCCGGAGTTGAGGCCGCCGCCTCGCCAGTGTTAGCTGCCAGCCAACAGCAGATCCGGCCCTCGCCAGTTGCGTTTGACCGACCGGTATCATCCTCGGCTGCTGCAGGCGTGCGCTTGTATGCCCCTTCGATGATCTCTCGGAAGACCAGTTCCGAAAACTGCGATCAGTTGCCCGCCTTGTGCTGCCGCCTCGCCGTCGAGGTCGAAACGCCCGCGAATCAATGGAAGGTCAGCGGGCCATGGGGGCAGAGTGCAACGGTGTCTACACCGCCTATTTGAGGGGAGAGGTACACTTGGCTTTCCTGTTCCAGCAGCATCCGGCCGCACACCGACGCGATGGGGAGCTAGAATTCAAATCGGACCTTCGCAAGGCACGCACCGCGGATCAAACGCCGTTCGTTTGGGAAAAATGGCTCAGTACTGACAAAGCTTCTGTAATGGCCCTAGTGGCCTCGGTTGCGCTCTTGGTCGCGATACAGTGGCAAGACCCCCAGATCAACGAGGCGGTCCTAAGCGAACTGCGGACGATTCAGATCAACTACGCATTGCTCCAGCGAGACGTCGCCCGCGCCGACATGGTATTGGACTTCCGTTCCGTTGCTTCTACCGGGCAAGCATTAAAAAAGAACCTTCAAAACTACCAACGCCTTGTTGAGATTTCGCCCAATGAGAGCTCCGGGGTGCACTCCAGGTTGGTTGCACAGCTCAAAAAGTCCCTCGAAAACACAGAAGCTGCCATCTCGGCCTCGGCCGCGCAAAATGAGCTTCTGCAAAGCTCTCTCGTACGCTTTGCTCGCTCGGCTAATCGCCTTCGGGGGGGAGTGTCGAACAGGCCTGAATTTTCCAATCTGATCCTTCAATTTTCGGCCAGACCGGGATTCAGCCTCGCATTACAAATCGATCAGTCTCTCCGCCGACTTCCTCCTAGCCAGGACCAAGTCACGGAGGATGTTGCCCGCGAGGGCCGCGCTATCCTGTCCTCAATGTTGAGGTTGGACCGCGCTGTCAATCGGATCCCATCCTTCGACACGTTCGCCAAGGCTGCCGAATTGGAGCGAGAACACCTGAAAGCCTACAGCTTCGCTAGCGCGCAAGCGCAGCGTACACGACTTTTCTTTGGCTTGGTGTCCATATGCCTCTGCTTGTTTGCGACCATTCGAGCCTCCACGCTGCATGTGCGGACGAACCGGTTGGAAAGGCGGTTAGAGCTTGAAGCGGCGATGAGTGAGATCGAAGCTTGTTTCATCGACAGTCAAGCAACGAAGGCTTCGCGGCGCTTCTCCACCGAAGCAGCGCTTAGACTCATTCAATGCGTTTTCGATGCGGATCAATGCGCGCTTGCTCTGGTGGATCCGAGTATCAGCAGGAATACCGAGTACTTTGTCGCCAACAAGCGCATGCGCGTCTGGAACGCCACGCTAATCCATGAAGTCGTCTCACTTGTACACCCGGAACAGCCAGTGTTTCGCGTCGTTCCGGCGTCGGAAGTGGTTCGGACTGCCGTAGGCACTACCGGTGTTTGTCAAATTGTTGGTTGCAGGGCCTCCGATCAGCAGGCTGCGGTTTGTATCCTTGTTTTTGAAGGAGATCGCTCACCACCCTCCACAGACGACCTCCTGGTTCTGGCGAGCGCTACTGTGCGTTTAGGCAACCATCTTGAAATGCAACGTGTACACACGGAACGTAACCTTTTTGAGAGTCGATGGGAGCATGCGGAAAGGCTGACGGCTGTCGGCACAATCGCAAGCGGCGTTACACATGAATTCAATAATGTTCTAGGAGCAATAGTCGGCTACGCAGAGATGGCTAAAGGTCTTGTGCGCCGCCCCTCGAGAATTCGGGGCCACATCGGCCAAATTATCTTGGCCAGCAACCGAGCCAAACTGATTATTGATCAAATTTTGTCACTAAGCCGAAATCGGAAGCGGGTGACGATGCCTTTCGACGTCTCGGAGAGTGTAATGGATCTCGCGCCATTGCTGCGGGTTACACTTCGTGCGGATGTTCAGTTGAACTTCAAGATCAACGAGTGGCAAACGGTGATCGAGGGCAGCCCGACCGAGATACAGCAGATCCTTATGAATCTATGCAAGAACGCGTCGGAGGCTCTCTTGAATGAGGGCCGTGTCGAGATTAGCGTTTCTCGCGCTCACGTCTGTCAAACGAAGCCCGTGGCTAAGGGCACCTTGAAACCGGGAGATTACGTTCTCCTCTCCATCAGCGACGATGGCCAAGGAATCGCAAGTTCGGTGCTTCCGCATATCTTTGAGCCCTTTTTTACCACGCGCTCTCGCGTCGGCGGGACCGGACTGGGTCTTGCTGCAGTGGACCGCCATGTGAGCGCGCTCGCAGGATGCCTTGACGTCACCTCGGCTGTTGGCCGAGGTACACGCTTCGATCTCTACTTACCGGCCTGCGCTGAGGAGCAGGTCAGAGCTGATAGCGCTTTCGGCCCATGCGATGGATCACTTGGCAACGGAGAAATCATTGCAGTCGTTGACCCCGATCCAGCAGCGTTGGAGATCTACAAGGATAAGATCGCCGCGCTGGGTTATAAGCCTGTCGGCTTCGCGACCTTCGAAAGTCTTTGCGACTGGATCGAGAGCGGGAAGGCAGCCGACCTCCTAATTTTCGATAAAGCGACTTTCCTCGGGCCAGGACAGCCCGAAGCCGTACGTACCACCCTGATGACGGTGCCCATCATCGTCGTTGGTGGAAGCGACCCCATGCCGATCACATCTGGTAATCAGACCTTCGTCCTTTGGCTAGCCAAACCGGTCTCGTCCAGGACGATGGAGCATGCAATTCGTAGGATGATAATGGCATGATGCCGCCGACGCGCTCAGGATACCGAGCTACCGAGGCAGTCGGAGGCGGAGCCGGCTGGGATCCAGCAAATACAAGAGCGTCGGACGATCTCTGCGCACCCGGCTCATGGCGAGTTCCCCTCGAACACTGTCGTCGGCTTCCGCCCAAGGAAGGGCTCCCCGACCACGGCAAACCTGCCGCCGTGCTCGTGACCGTCAAGGACAAGTCGCCGCTCGATGGGGTCTGCGGGCCTCCATGCTTGAAAAGTCACTGCGCGCTGGCGGCGACAGGCGACGGGTAATATAAGGTCGGGACGAGGAGATGGTCGCCAATCGGTCACGCAAGCTGGTTGACGAAATGACTCGAGAGCAAAGCTTGACAATCATCGCCCCATTCACGCCAGACTTCTCCAGTGCGTTCATCATCGGCTACGGCTCCTCGCCTGCCCCGACAAGGCTATCGCCGCCCGGCCGGGCAAGCGATATCCCAGGTTCCGACGTGTTCCTTTCATGCTTGATGGACCTAGGCCCCGGCAGGGCGGGAGCATGAGGCTGGGTTCTCGGTCGCGGATCTGTGAGGCAAGCACGGGGTAAGCGACGGCTCGACCCACCATTGGGAAGGCCGGCTTCGGCACGGAGGTGCGGCCTCGGCGTTGAGAGGCATCGGATCGGGTGTAGCAAGACTTTCGAACTAACTGCCGACAACACACTGGATAGGCTGTTCTCGTCGTTCGGTCCAGTTCACCAACGCCTATGTCGACATTTTACGGCGCTTCACTACTAACCGGGCACCGCACGATGGCAGCTCGTTCTCTCCGGCAAAACACTCCCTGTGTTAGCTTCCGTGTTGGGTGCTTGCCCTCACCTGCGGGATACGTAAGGCCATCCCTAAAAGCATCGAATGCGGCAGCAACAGCGCGAATCCCAAAGCGATGCTCCCGCCGTACGCGGACAAGACCGTTTTCGAAGTCCACTATCCCGTCCTTGGCCAGCATCGCCAAACGCTCATCTGAAGACGGATCAAATCAGATCCGTGGGCGACACAGATTGCCGGCACGTCAGCCTCGAAATCGCACATTAATCGCTCGATGATTGCGGCTCGCACGCGGTCGTCGTCTGTGAGGCGATGGCCCTTCGATGTCGCCAGTCGGCCAGCTGCGATGTGCCGGATGTAGAAATCCCGTGTAACTTCGTTTTGAACGTACCCCTGGCCGATGCGGCCGATAGCCGACGCGCCGAAACCGATCAGGGTTCTGCAGGTATCGGCAGAGTAGCCCAACGAGTTACGTGTTTAAACCTGCCTGTTTTCCACCTCGAACCTGTCTGAGTCCGGCCGATCGTCATAGATCGGCCAAAGCATCGGCCAGATGGCTGCCCCAATTACGGTTTGTGCATAGTTGTCAGTGCGATAGGCCTGCCGAACATCGGCCATGATCATCATCGGCAGCATCGATTTGTGTCCAAGCCTGGCAGCGGTGGCAGTGCCGAGGCCCGCAAGTCCGCATGCCGACGATCGGCCAGAAGATCGGCCAAACAATATGGTCAACTGAAAATTTATGTTTATAATCGCGCATTTGGCGGAACCCAAGATCGGCCAATATGGAAGAGAGCGTACAGCGCATCGAACCGGCACGCCTACCCGATGTATCCGAAACTATCTCGGATGCGCTGGTAGAGCTGTCGGCGACGTCGGCTGTTTTGGGCAAAAGCCTGCACTCGCGTACCGCAGCCAACCTCGCCGATCTCGTGCGCATCATGAACACCTACTACAGCAACCTGATCGAAGGCCACGATACGCGCCCGCGCGACATCGAACGGGCGCTGGTCGGAAATTTCGATCGAGACGTGGCGTGAAAAGCCGAACGGATTACAAGAGCATGATGGATCATGCCGATATGCCCCGCCAGGGTGATCTCGACGGACGTGGCAACCTCTCCGAACGCGCACTCGGCGATTTTACCTTATGGTTCCTGCAGGTGTGTATCGATCAGGTGAGCTTCATGACCGGACTGTTCGATCTCGACACGTTGGCCAAGCGGCTGTATCGGCATGTGGAGCGCAGTGGTCTGAAGCCCGAAGCCGGCCGCCTCGTGGAGGAAGCGCTCACGCGCGGTGAGTTTGACCGCGGCGAGGCATCCCGTATTAGCGGACTACCCGAACGTACGGCGCGTCGAGTGTTCAATGACGTAATCGCGCTCGGACTATTGGCGTCGGAAACGCCAAAGGGCCCAGTGTCCCTACGCTTTCCGGCGGACGCTCTGGACGCGCTGTTTCCGAAGCTTTTTCCGGAAACGTAAGAGCATAGGGCGCTCACGATCTTAGGTCACTTCTCCTCGGAACCGGAAAGATTTCACCGGATCACCGGCGGGTTCGTCATTCCGCGTCTGAGACGCGGGAAAAGCCGGCGCACTAGAGCCGAGGCCGCCGATGCAGACATATTTGGTATCGAGGTAATCCTCGATGCCCTGATGTCCGCCTTCCTTGCCGAGGCCGGATTCCTTGACGCCGCCAAACGGTGCCTCCGGCGTGGAGATGAGGCCTTCATTGACCCCGACCATGCCGTATTTCAGTCCTTCCATCACGCGGAAGGAGCGGCCGAGATCACCGGTGTAGAAATAGCAGGCGAGGCCGAACTCAGTGTCGTTGGCGAGCGCGATGGCTTCCTCTTCGGTCTCGAACTTGAACACCGGTGCGACCGGGCCAAAGATCTCTTCCTTCATGAAGCGCATCTTGGGCGTCGCATTGGCAATGACGGTCGGCTGGAAGAACGAACCGCCGAGTGCATGGCGCTTGCCGCCGGCGACGATCTTGCCGCCCTTGGATGTGGCGTCGGCGATCAGTTCTTCGACCTTCTCGACCGCCTTCTCGTCGATCAGCGGTCCCTGCTGCACGCCGTCCTCGAGGCCGGAGCCGACCTTCAGCCCATTGCTGGCGGCAGCGAGCTTCTCGACGAACTTGTCATAGACACCAGCCTGGACAAGGAAGCGGTTGGTGCAGACGCAGGTCTGGCCGGAATTGCGATACTTAGCGGTGATCGCACCGGCGACCGCACGCCCGAGGTCGGCGTCATCGAAGACAATGAACGGCGCGTTGCCGCCGAGTTCCATCGACACTTTCTTGACGGTGACCGACGACTTCTGGATGAGAAGCTTGCCGACTTCGGTCGATCCGGTGAAGGTGATCTTCGACACCAGCGGATTGGCGCAGATCTCGTCGCCGATCTCGCTTGCCGAACCGGTCAGGATGTTGACGACGCCCTTGGGGAAGCCGACCTCCTCTGCGAGCGCACCCCAGGCGAGGCCCGAATATGGCGTCTGCGAGGCCGGCTTGACCACTGCGGTGCAGCCGGCGGCGAGCGCCGGGCCGAGTTTGCGGGCCAGCATCGAGGACGGTAAATTCCATGGCGTGATGGCGGCAATGACGCCGACGGGCTCCTTGGTCACCAGGATGCGGCGGTCCGCCCATGGTGAGGGCACGACATCGCCGTAGGTGCGGCGGCCTTCCTCGGCGAACCAGAGGATATAGGCCGCGGCCGAGCCGATCTCGCCCTTCGATTCGAACAGCGACTTGCCCTGCTCGATGGTGAGCAGTTCGGCCAACACGTCCTGATTGTCCATCATCGCGTCATGCAGCTTGCGCAGCAGCTTCGAGCGCTCGAGCGCGGTCGTCTTGCGCCAGGTCTTGAAAGCTTCTGCGGCGGCTTCGATGGCGCGGCGGGTCTCGGCCTTGCCCGACTTCGGCACGGTGCCGATCTTGAGGCCGGTGGCCGGATTGTTGACGTCGACCGTCTGGCCGCTATCGGCCTGCACCCACTCGCCGTTTATGAGATTGGCCTGGCGCATGAAATGGCTGGTTTTCTGAAGCATGGTCTGGCCTCCGTTCGGATAAGACAATCAGGATCCTGTATGCTGGCTGCGGCTCCCGCTTGCCCAAGCGCCTTTCGCGCGGCCGGCCGCTCCAGCGATGTCTCGCCGCCTCGCCGGGCGGGTTCATGCCGACTGGTCAGTCCGCGCATGGGCCGCCGCGGTATCATCAAGAGCCGCGCGAATGCCATCAACCATGTAATCGATCTCTTTAGGGGCGATGACGTAGGGCGGGCAGATTGCCAGCACGTCGCCCATGTTGCGGATCATGACTCCGTGCTCGCGGCACCGCCGCTCGACATCGGTGCCAATTCGCAGCTCCGGCGCAAAGGCGCGACGGGTGGCGCGATCCTCGACGATCTGGATCCCCGCTATAAAACCGCGGCCGCGGACCTCGCCGACCAGTGTATGGTCGTTGAGCGCGTCCGCGAGCGCTGCATGCAGATAATCGCCGAGACGGCGCGCCTGGCTCACGAGATCGATCTCGCGGTAGATCCTGATCGCCTCGGCGGCGACGGCGGCTGTCACCGGATGGCCGGAATAGGTGAAACCGTGGCCGAACACGCCGACCTTGTGGGCCTCATCGGCGACGCACTGGTAGACCTTGTCGGAGATAATGACGCCGCCAATGGGCAGATGACCGGATGAAAGCCCCTTGGCGACCGACAGCATGTCCGGTTCCATGCCAAAAGTCTGGCTACCGAACCAGTTTCCGGTGCGTCCGAAGCCGCAGACCACTTCGTCGGACAGCATGAGGATGTCGTATTTGCGCAGCACCGCCTGAACCTTTGGAAAATAACCCTCCGGCGGTACCAGCACGCCGCCGGCGCCCATGATCGGCTCGGCGATCATCGCGGCGATGGTCTCTGGCCCCTCACAAAGGATCAGGGCCTCAAGTTCCCGGGCCAGGCGCGTGGCGTAGTCATGCTCCGCCTCGCCCGGCAGACCATCGAGATAATGGAACGGTCGCGCCGCGAATATGACGGGAAGCGGCGGCAGGTTGAAGGACTTGTGCATGTGCGGCAGGCCACTCAGCGCCGCGCCCATGATTGTACTGCCGTGGAAGGCGCCAAACCTACTGATGATCTTGCGTTTCTCCGGACGCCCCCGCGCCGCCTGGTAATACCAGGCGAGCTTGATCATCGTATCATTGGCTTCCGAACCGGAGCCGACCAGAAAGACGCGCGCGTGGTCGAACGGCGCCAACGCGGTAAGCTGCTCGACGAGTTCGACGGTGGGCTCGTTCGAGCGGTGGTTGAAGGTGTGGTAGACGGCGAGCTTGCGCATCTGGCGGTCAGCAGCGACAGCCAGCCGGCTGTCGCTGAAGCCAAGCGAGGCGCACCAGAGTCCGCCCATGCCCTCGATGTAGCGGTTGCCCGCGTCATCCGTGACGGTCGCGCCTTCGCCGGCCACGATCGTCAACGGACCATGATCCTCATGCAGGCGTGGATCGGTTTGGGAATGAAAGTGCCTGGCCATGTCCAGCACGCGCGATTCGTTGTTCATCAAAATCTCCTTGCGACCAGATAGGCGGTTGCTTCGGCGAGGAATATCTTATAACTTATAAGTTGTCGAGAAAAAATGATCCTCGGAGTCGCGCTCAATGCCCAAGCCACCCACCCCATCAGATATGGCCTTACGACCCGACGCGGAGCGGATCGCCCTGTTGCGCGACAGGGCAGAGTTCGTACGGCTCGAGACGCTGCGCCTCATCCAGATCGCCAAGGTTGGGCATTATTCGTCAGTGTTTTCCTGTGCGGAAATATTCGCCACGCTCTACTACGATGCGATGCGGCTGAGGCGCGGCGAGCCGCAATGGCCGGACCGCGACCGCTTCCTGATGGGCAAGGGACACGCCGCGGTCGGCCTTTACCCGCTGCTGGTCGACTGGGGCTTTTTCTCCAAGGACGTCCTTGATGGCTATACCCGGCTCGGCAATCCGCTCGGCGATCATCCCGACATGCGCAAGGTGCCCGGCGTCGACTTCAGCTCCGGGTCGATCGGTCATGCCTTGTCCGGCGGTCTCGGTATGGTGCTCGGCGCCCGTGCGGCAGACCGGCGCTTCGACGTCTATGTCCTGCTCGGCGACGGCGAGATGCAGGAGGGCCAGGTCTGGGAAGCGGCGCTGTCCGCCGCCCACCATAAGGCCGGCAATCTGATCGCCATCGTCGACCGCAACGGATACCAGCTCGACGGTCAGGTCGAGGACATCATCGGCATCGAGCCGTTGGCCGACAAATGGGCGGCGTTCGGCTGGCAGGTGCACGAGGTCGACGGTCATGACGTCGTCGCGCTCGCGACGCTGCTGCGACAGTTGAAGGCCGAGGCTGATCGCACCCGGCCCGTCTGCATCATTGCCAAGACCTCCAAAGGCAAGGGCGTTGGCTACATGGAAACCGAACCCGGCTGGCATCTGGGCTATCTCGCACCATCGGACGAGGCCTTGGCCGCCAAAGAGATCAAGCGGGGAGGCAAAACACAATGAATGGCCCGATCGATACCAACTCCTGGCAGTACCGCCAGATCAACGCGCGCGCGCCTGGCCTGAGTTATCTGGCCAATGCGCTCATCGAGCTCGTCGAAGAGGGTCATCCGGTCGTGGCCGGTACGGCCGACCTGCAATATTCGAACGGGCTGGTGCGGTTCGCGCAGCGCTTTCCCGAACGCTTCACGCAATTTGGCATTTCCGAGCAGAACATGGTTTCGGCTGCTGCCGGCATGGCCAGCACCGGCGCCATGCCGTTCGTCGCTACATTCGCTTCTTTCCTGGCGCTGCTGTGCTGCGAACAGATCAGAACCGACGTCGCCTATTCGGCGCTGCCGGTGCGGCTGATCGGTCATCATGCCGGTATTTCACTCGGCTTCTACGGGACCTCCCACCATGCGACGGAAGATCTTGCCATCATGCGAAGCATCGCCGACCTCACGGTCGTCGCGCCGGCTGACGGCCCGCAACTGGCGGCCGCCGTCAAGGCGTCTGTCAATCATGCCCAGCCAATCTACTTCCGCATTGGCCGCGGCCAGGAACCGCTGGTCTATGAAGACGACGGCGTCGACTTCCAGTTCGGCAAGGCGATCGTTCACGGCGAAGGATCGGACCTGACCATCATCGCCTGTGGCTCGATGGTTCATCCCTCAAGGGAGGCTTACCGCGCGCTGCGCGCGGCGGGCAAATCCGTCGGACTGATCGACATGCATACGGTGAAGCCACTGGATACGAAGGCAGTGCTCTCGGCCGCGGCTCACTCCCGCTTCATTCTAACCATCGAGGAACACAATATCCTGGGCGGTCTGGGCGGCGCCGTGGCGGAAATCCTGGCGGAGGCGGGCAGCCCGGCACGGTTGATACGCCATGGCATCCGCGACGAATACAGCCTGATTGCGCCGCCAACGCATCTCTACAAGCACTACCGGCTGGACGCGGCGGGAATCGAGGCCACCGTTCTTGAAGCCCTCGGCTGAGCCGGCGGACAACCATAGCCATGCACGGACATTGCGATGACCGATCAGAATAACACCGCCCGACTCATTGAGCGCGCCGGTGCGGTGATGCCGGGCGGATTGCTCAGCCCGAGCCGCAGGCTCGGCGCGCCGCATGTATTTGCCCGGGCGCAGGGTGCGTTTCTCTACGACGTCGATGGACACCAGTACACCGACTTCCACTGCGGCTTCGGCGCCAATGTGCTTGGCCACTGTCATCCGGCGGTGCGTGAACGCATCGGTGCGGTCTCCCAGGACATCGATCTTGTCGGCGCGGGAACGATGCGGCTAGAGATCGAGGTGGCGGAGGCGCTGGTCGACTGCATCCCTTGCGCGGATCTCGTCGCCTTCTGCAATTCCGGATCGGAGGCGACCTATCACGCCCTGCGCCTTGCCCGTGCCGCCACCGGTCGCAAGCGCATCATCAAGTTCCAAGGCGGCTATCACGGCTGGCACGACTATGTCGCCATGAACGTGCAGTCGCACGCGCAGGCGATCGGCAAGTACGATCCCATCAGTGCTGGCATCCTCGATGATGCCGCCCGTCACACCATCGTGCTGCCTTACAACGATGCCGGCGCCGTCGAGGATTATCTCAAGGCCAATCCGGGCGAGGTCGCGGCGATCATCATCGAGCCAATCGCTCACAATATGGGGTCGGTGATGGCGACGGATGTTTTCCTGCGCGACCTGCGTCGCCTGGCCAACGATCATGGCGTCGTGCTGATCTTCGACGAGGTCATCACCGGCTTTCGCCACGCGCTCGGCGGATATCAATCGATCGCCGGCGTCACGCCTGATCTCGCCACCTTCGGCAAGGCGGCTTCCTCAGGCTATCCCGTTGGCGTGGTGGCCGGTCGTCGCGATCTCATGGAGCTTGTCGGTAGGACCGGCGAAGGATCCGTATTCATGGGCGGTACATTCAACGGGACACCGTCGACGCTCGCCGCCATGCAGGCGACGATCGACGAATTGTCGAAACCAGGCTTCTACGACCGTCTTTTCGCCCTTGGCGCTTTCATGCGGACGGAGCTGGATGACATTATCGATCGCCTCGGCCTGCCCGCGCAGAGCGCCGGGTTTGGCTCGGTCTGGCTGATCTATTTCCTCAGCGGTCCGTACCGCGACTACCAGGACTTGCTGCGCAACGACGATGTCTTCGATCTCGCATTCCGCAAGGAGATGGTGGCGAACCGGCTGATCGCTCAGCCGCTTCCGCTCAAGCGTCTCTACCTGTCAGGGAGCCATGACCGGGCCACGATTGAGAAGTCACTGGATGTCATCGAGACAATCCTGCGCAAGCTCTCCGCTGGGAAACCCGCCAGCTCCTAGCCATGTTTCGCAACGGACTTATAGGATATAAGAGCGTCTCGCACTATCCGTTGCCGATTCGGTGCGGCCAAGATTGCAGCGGTGGACCATGAGCACGATGCAGCCAATCGAGCAAGGCAGTCTGTCGGCGAGAACCTATATTTCGCTGCGCGAAGCCCTGATCGCGGGCAATTTCCGGCCCGGTGAAAGGCTGTTGATGCAGGATCTGGCGCAACGGCTGGGCACCAGCGTCACGCCTGTGCGCGAGGCCTGTTTCAGGCTCGTCAGCGAGCAGGCGCTGGAACTGCGGTCAGGGCGGTTCATCACCGTTCCAGAGCTGACCCGGTCGCGTTACTGGCAGGTCCGGCTCATTCGCATCGCGCTCGAGGGACTAGCCGCCGAACTCGCTGTCGAGCATGTTTCGGAGAAGGACATTGCAAAACTGGTCGAGATCCATCGCGATTTCGTGGCCGGCGAAACGTCCGGCGATGCTGACCGCGCCCGTCGCGCCAATCGTGAATTCCACTTCGGCGTCTACCGCCTGTCCAAGATGGATATGCTGATCGCCCAGATCGAAAGCCTGTGGGTCTCGATGGGCCCTATCCTTAACGTGTATTATCTGCAGGCCGAGAACGATTACATCGGCGCGGAGGAGCACGAGACGCTGATCGAAGCGTTCCGGACCCGCAACAAGAAGGTGGCGCGTAAGGCGATCGAACGCGACATCGTGCGCGGTGGCATGAACCTGTTGCGGTATTTCGACGAGCAGGACGCGGCCGCCAAGCGGGCGTGATCCAAGCCGCCGGTCATTTGCTGGCGACCTCTCTTCGCGCTGGCTCAGGCCGCCCGAAGGCGCGCGGTGGCATCCTGGTCGACGACCCAGACGCCCTGCTCGGCGTCCAGCACCAGGGCCACCTTGTAGGATTGGCGAGCCGCTTCGCTCGTCAGCCAGCCGCGACCAACGCTGGCCGCGACACGGCGGACATCGCGCTTGGTCGGGTCGCCATAGCCGCCGCCGCCGCAGGCGACGAACTCAATGCGCTCGCCGGCGCGACACGCCTCCTCATGGAACGCCGGCAATTCCACCAGCTTGCCGTCCGTGCCGCGCTTGGCGCTGCGACTGGCTTTGGCGTCACCGCCGCCGAGCACGCCACGCGGCGGAAAGGTTGTGCCATCGGCCGAATAGACCAGTGTCATCTCGTGGTCGACGGGATAGAAGACACCGCCCACCGCGGGAGCGCCCTCGAACTCGCCAATGCCTTGCGTGTCCGCCACCACACCGCGCGATTCAATGATGATGGGATACATGGATTCGTCCACCTCGACGGAATCCAGCGCAATCAGGCCGCCATTCGCCGGCCCGCAATATGTCAACCAGCCGTCATAGCCGTGACGCGCGCCGCCGCCGGCGTAGCCAATGAAGACCTGGTTGACGTAGGGCTGCCCATCCTTGAACGGGTCCTTGCCTGAAATCACGCCGATCCCCGCCGGCAGGTGCGAGCCGCTCTCGGCCTGGCCATAGGGTTCTCCCATGGTCGAGAACACGCAATTGCCGGCGATGATCAAGCGGTCGTTGACATTGGTGGTCGCCACCGAGGTGCCTACGGGGTAGCGGGGTTTGCCGACCACGCTTCCCTCCCGCATCAACACCTTGATCCGGCTCTTGGCGCCCTCGTTGTGCGGGATGCCGTCGTCGAGATTGTTGAAGACGCCAATGCGGCACGAGCCCGTGCAGGTGTTTTCCGACAGGTTGAGACCGCCAGGGACATTATCCATGTTGTCACGCACGTCGACCGTGATCTCGCCGGCTTCAGGGTCGACATCGATGGTGATCCGGACCGGGATGCCCTCCTCCGCCACGCCGGGGACCGGGTCATGGCGGACCTCGTAGGAGAACTTGCCCTTCGGCAATTTGGCGATTTCGGCCATGGCGCGACGCGCACCGTAGTCGAACCAGTCCTCGACAAAATCCAGCAGCGTGTCGCGGCCGTATTTTTCAAGCAGTTCCAAGAGACGGCGTCGACCGGTCCTGCAGGCGCCGATCTGGGCTCTCACGTCGCCCAGCCAGATGTCTGGAACACGGTTGCGCATCATGCCGATGCGCAGGATGTCCTGCTTCTCCCGGTGCTGTTCGACCACACGCACGCAGGGAAAGTGGATCCCTTCCTCATAAACGTTCTTGGCAAATGGCAGATAGGTCGAAGGTGTCGGCGCGCCAGTATCGGCGTGATGGGAAAGCGCCACGGCCCAGAACAGCGGCTTGCCGTCGAAAAAGATCGGCATCGCCATGATCAGGTCGGCATGATGGGTGCCGCCAGTGTATGGGCAGTTGTTGAGGAAGATGTCGCCGTCGGCGATATCGTCGAACAACTCCGTTATCGGACGGGTCGCCAGATCCATCGACATGACGTGGATCGGCAGCGCGTCCTCGGTGGAAACGAGGCGGTGATCATAGGTCAGGATCGCACAGCTCAGGTCGCGGGCGTTCTTGATCACCGCTGAGCGGCTGGCCCGCATCACGACCAGCGTCATTTCCCGCACCACCGCCTCGAACCGGCTTTTGAGAACCGACATCAGGAACGGATCGACGCGGCGCGTTGGCGTCTCCAGGCGAATGACAGGTGAATTCATTTTACGATGCCTTGTTCGGGAAGGTTTGAGTCTCAATCGACTGTCACGACAATGTTGCCTTGCGGGTCGACGCGCCCGCGATGTCCGTCCTTCAGGAAGGCGGTGAACGTCGTCGCCTCCACCAGGCATGGCCCATCAAGCGCCGCCCCCGCGCCCAGCTGGTCCATGTCGTAGACAGGCAGAGAGCTCGTCCGCCGGGTTTCGTGCAAATAAGCTGACCGATGGGTCTTGGCGACCGGCGCCGTCGCCTGGTCGGCCAGCCTGAAATCCTTCCAAGCATCCTGATTGGCCCGCTTGCCCACCGCGCGCAGCTTCCAGTTGGTGAATTCGACAATGTCGCGGTCGGATCTGATCGAATAGATGCGTTCGTGCATCTGATGAAACGCTTCGACGAGACTTGGGAGTTTTTCCGCTTCGAGGCGCGCCTCATTGGCCTCGAAATGGACCTCGATTTCCCAGGATTGGTACTCGTAGCGACCAAGAAAGGAGAACTCGAAACGCCGGAGATCTGGCTCTACGCCGGCCTGTTCGAGGAATGCCTCGCCCGACACCTTCAACCGCGCCAGGATGTCGGAGACGCCCGCGGCGTCGAAGCGCCGGGTCGAGGTCAGAAAAACCGCGCTTTCCTCGCGCGTGATATCCGAGATCAACCCGCCGAACGCGCTCAGCCCGGCCATGAAGCGCGGGATCATGTAGCGTTTCAAGCCCAATATGTCGGCCATCTCGGCGATGTGGATGGCGGTCGCGCCGCCGCCGCAGACAAAGAAACTGTCGCGTGGGTTTATGCCCTCGCGAATGGTGATTTCCTCGATGGCCCCGACCATGTTGTGGTTGCTGGTGGTCTGGATGGCGTAAGCCGCGTCGAGCAGCGGGATGCCGAGCCGCGTCGCGATGCTCGCGACCGCTTTCTCGGCCAGATCGCGGCTGATCTTGATCCGGCCGCCGAGAAAATAATCCGGGTCAATGATGCCGAGCACGACATTGGCGTCGGTGACCGTCGGCGCGGTGCCGCCCGCTCCGTAGCATGCCGGCCCCGGCCGCGCGCCAGCGCTTTGCGGCCCGACACGAAGCAGGCCGCCATCGTCGACCCAGGCAATCGACCCGCCGCCGGCGCCAACCGATCTCACATCGACTTTCGCGATCCCCAGCGAGTCGTCGTGGATCATGCTGTCCGGGGTGACGATGATCTGGTGGTCACGCAAAGCCGAGACGTCGAAGGTGGTGCCGCCCATGTCACCGACGATGACGTTGGCTTCGTCGCTCAGCGCCAGCGCGGCCATCGGCGCCAGCGTCGGCCCCGACATGACGCTGTAGATTGGCCGCCGCAGCATCTCGGCGGGAGGCATCATTCCACCGACGCAGTTGGCGAGCAGCAGCTCGCCCTGGAAACCCGCCTGCGAAAGTGCTTGCCGCAAGTCCTCGATGTAGGTGCGCACGATCGGATTGATCGACGCGTCGATAGCGGCCGCGATGATGCGCTTGTACTCGCGCGACATCGGATTGACTTCATGGCTAAGCGTCACCGGGATCTCCGGCCATGCCTGCGCGATGATATCGCGCACCGTTGTTTCATGGATGGGATTGACGACCGACCAAAGCAGACCGACCGCTATCGCTTCGACCCCATAGCGCCGGAAGTCGGCTATCGCCGCCTCGACATCGGATCTCGACAGAGGCGTGAGCTCCCGCCCGCGCGCATCGACGCGGCCCCGCGCCGTCTTCGTCAGGTGGCGCGGGACATAGGGCTCGGGATAGTCGAGCCGCCACTGGAAGGCGCCCTTGCGCGGCCCCTCGCGCAGGACGAGGATGTCCTGATGTCCTTCGTTGAGGATCAATCCGACCTTGACGGTCTTGCGCTCGACCAGCGCGTTGGTCGAGACGGTCGAGCCGTGTACGATCAAGTCGATCTTGGTCATGAACGTCGCGGGATCGAGCCCGTATCCGGCCGCCGCCACGTGCAGCACGTTGATGAATCCCTTCTCGAATTCGCCGGGCGTGGTGGGCGATTTGAAGATCGAGATTTTCCCACCGGGCTCGGAAATCAGGCAATCGGTGAAGGTTCCGCCGATGTCGATGCAGACTTGATAAGCCATTTAAGGTCCGAAGCTGTTAGCGTTTCTTGTAATCGCGGCCCAGTATCAGGCTGGCCAGAATGATGAGGCCCAAAAGAACCTGCTGCAGATAGCCGTCGACCTGCATGAGGTTCATGGCGTTGGAAATGACCGTGATGAACAGGGCACCGAGCAGAGCCGCGGTGACGCCTCCCTCTCCGCCGGTGAGGCGCACGCCACCGACCACCGCCGCCGCTATCGATTCCAGGGTCAGGTTGCCGCCGAGATTGGGCTCGCCCGATCCGGTCCGCGCGGTGAGCAGCATGGCGCCAATCGCGGCCAGCAGCGAGCAGACCACGTAGTCGATCGCAACGACGCGTCCGGTGCGAACGCCCGCCGCCTTCGCCGCGCGAGGGTTGGCGCCGATGAGATACAGGCCGCGCCCGAACACGGTGAAGCGCAGGACCAGGAACAGCAGTGCGAAACACAGCGCGGCGAAGAGGATAGGCACCGGAATGCCGATCAGCCGTCCCTCCGCCAAGGCGTCCGTAAAGGCTTCGGGAACGCCCGGCACGGGAAAGCCGCCGCTGACGGTTGACGCCAGTGCCATGACAATGTTGGCCATGCCGAGCGTCGTCACCAGTGGATTGATGCCGATACCGGCGATGAGGACGCCGTTCAGCCCGCCGATCAGCAGCCCGACGCCAAGGCCAGCGGCGATCCCCCACAGGATGGGCATATCGCCGCTTCCGGTCATCACCATCGCCGATATGACGCTGACGAGCGAGACGGTAAAGCCAAGCGACAGGTCGAAGCCGCGCGTCAGCAGCACCATGGTCTGCGCCATGGCAAACAGTGCGAGATAACTCGTCTGGATCGCGACGTTCCAGAGATTGCCGCTTGAAACAATGCGCGGGTCGAGCAGACCGAGACCCAGCAGGGCCAGGAATACGAGCCCCGGCAGCTTGGCCTGCGACGCGAACTGGCGGATGTCCGGGCGAGCGCGGTCAAGAACAACCGGAGCCGCCATGTCTGGACGATCAGACATTGGCCCGCCTCCCCTGAACAATTCGGTCGAAAGCCAGTGCGCCGATGAGCACCGAACCAAGCACCAGCGTCTGGAATTTGCTGTCGATCTGCGTGAGGTTCATCGCATTGGCGATGATCGCCAGGCACAGCGCCGCCATGGCGACGTTCTCGGCGCGGCCTGAGCCGCCGCGCAATGAAACGCCGCCGATCACCGCCGCGGCGATCGTCTCCAGTCCGAGCGTCCCGCCGATCGTCGACTGGCCGGAACCGATACGGGCGGTGATCAGCACGCCGGTGAGTGCGGCCAGGAGACCGGAGAGCACATAGGCGGTAATCAACACACGGTGTGTGCGCACTCCCGACAGTCGGGCGGCGCCGACGTTGCCGCCGACGGCGTAGAAGTGGCGCCCGAGCGCGGTCCGACGCTGCAGAATGATGGCGATGGCGATCACCACGATCGCCAGCAGCAAGGCCGGCGGCAGGCCAAGCACCTGCCCTCGCCCGATGGCATAGACGAAGGCGTCGGAAACGCCATAGATCGGGATACCCTGCGTGTAATAGAGCGTAAGTCCCGCGACGATCGACAACGATGCCAATGTCACCATGAAAGGTGATAGGGAAAGGCGCGCCACCAGCGTGCCGTTTACCAGGCCAACACAGGCGCCGCAGGCCAAGGCCAGCGCTACCGGCATCAGCAGCTGGAGCCCATGCGCATCGGGCATCGCGGCCATCGCCGCGGCCGTGACCACGGACGCCAAGGCCATGGTGGCGCCGACCGACAGATCAAAACCGCCGGTGGTCATGACGATCATCTGACCGATCGCCGGAACCGCCAGGAGGGAGAAATTGCGCAGGACGTTGAGGATGTTCAGGCGGTTCAGAAAACGCGGTTCGATGATCGCGGCCGCGGCCGCAACCGCGACCAGAAGCAGGATGACGATCCCGCCGGTTTCCAGAAAACGGCGCCGCAGCGTGTCAGGGCTCATGCTGCCTCCGTGGCGCCGGTTTCGGCGTCGAAATAGTGACGCAGCACAGTGGCCTCGGTGATGCCGTCGGCTTTGAGTTCGGCGACTATGCGCCCTTCGCGCATGACATAGACGCGGTTGGCCAGGTGAACGAGCTCTGGCAGTTCGGACGATGACAGCAGAATAGCCGCGCCATTCTCGACCAGGCTTTTCATAAGCCTGTAGACCTCGCTTTTAGCGCCCACGTCGATGCCGACCGTCGGTTCATCGAAAATATGGACCGAGACAGGACGCATCAGACCGCGCGCCAGCACGAGTTTCTGCTGGTTTCCTCCCGAAAACGACGACGCCGCGCGTTCCGGCGCCATCGGTCGTAGACCCAGTGTCTTCAACGGCGCGGCTATCGCCCGGCGCTCGCGCCAGAACTTGAGCAGTCCGGCCTGGGACAGTCTCGGGTCGTCGAGCGCGGCCATGGTCACATTCTCGCGGCCTGGCCGGCCAAGCGCCAGTCCCTCGGCGCCGCGATCGGCCGGGTAGTAACAAAGTCCAGCACGCAACATGCTGTGCGGCACTGGCGCTCTGACCACCTCGCCATGGAGTTCGATCTCACCGGACGTCACACGCTCCAGGCCGAATACGGCTCGGCAAAGTTCGCTACGACCGCAGCCAACCAGGCCCGCCAGGCCGACGATTTCGCCAGCTCTGACCACGATGGAGGCATCGGATAGGGTGCCGGAGACACTGATCCCCCTGGTCGCCAGCACGATTTCGGCGGGGCGCTGGCTAATTGATGGATAAAGTCGTTCGACCGGCTGGCCGACCATCATCTCGATCAGGGTCGCGTCCGATGCCGCGGCGATGGCCACTGTGTCGATCTTGCGCCCTCCTCGCAAGACCGTGACACGGTCCGCGAGCCGACGGATCTCGGCCATGCGATGCGACACATAGATGATGCCGACGCCCCGCGCCTTGAGGCCCGCGATTGCGGCGAACAGTTTTTCTGCTTCACCGTCGGTAAGCGACGCGGTCGGTTCGTCGAGGATGAGTATCTTGGCATCCGAAAGCATGCCCTTGGCAATCTCGACCATCTGCTTTTGCGCCCGGGTCAGCGTTTCGATCTTGCTGTCCAGCTCGACGTGAAAGCCAACGTCGCGGAAGCGTTCTTCCGCGCGGGCACGCATCGCGCGCCGATTTAGGAAAAGCCTTCCCTTGATCTCGCGTCCAAGAAACAGGTTCTCCTCGACCGTGAGGTCGGGGACAAGACTGAATTCCTGGAACACAGCCGCCACCCCGGCATCGCGGGATTTCTGTGGGGTCAGCGCGGAAACGGTTTGGCCGTCGATACGGCAAGAGCCTTCGGTCCAGCCGTAGGTTCCAGCTATCAGATTGATGAGCGTCGACTTTCCGGCGCCGTTTTCGCCGAGAAGGGCATGGACCTCACCGCTCAGCAGCGTGAAATCGACGCCGTCAAGCGCCACCACCCCCCCGAAACGCTTCGTCATACCCGTAAGTTCAAGCATCGCTGACACCACCGAACTCGAAGCAAAACGGGCGGCAGGCCAAGGCCGAGGTCTACCGCCCATCGAAGATGCGACTATTGTACCGAAAATTCAGGCTTCCACCCATCGGGCGCGAAAATCTGCGTCGGGTCGATTTTGTCGACGTTGTCCTTGGTCACGATACCCGGCGCGACCAGCAGAACCTTCTCATAGTCCTTCTTTTCCAAGGCGCGCACCGCGAGGTCGACGCTGATGCGGCCCATCATCACCGGATACTCGGCGGCAAAGCCAAGCACCTTGCCTTCCTTGACCAGCTTCAGCATCGTCTGGTTCTCGTAAGACGACATGATCACGACATCGTCGCGGCCAGCGTCGGCGACGGCGCTGACGGCCGCTTCCGCCGCAGCAGCCCCGCCCCAGATGACATTGAGATCCGGATAGGTCTGCAGGGCGTCCTCAACGAGCCGCAGGCTTTGCGGAACGCCGGGCTCACCATAGAGCTCGGCCGCGAGCTTGATGTTGCCGGTTTTGATGCTGTCGCGAAAGCCCGCCATATAGCTCTCCGCCCAACCCGATCCCTGCGGACCCGGCAGGCCGATTGCGGTCGTCTTTTTGTCGCCGAGATACTTCTTGAGGTACTCACCCTCCTGAAAACCCTTCTGGTAGGTATCGGGCGTGATGCGCGCGGTGATCGGAGTTTCCAGGATGGGATTGGCGACGGCGATCTGGACAAGACCCTTGGCGTCGCCCTCCTTCAGCTTGGCCGCCAGGCCGGCTTCCGAGATGGCGGCGACGAGGATGCCCTGGGCACCGGATGCGACGCAATCGTCATATTGCGACAGCTGCTTGGGCAGCGCGTCATAGCCGCCAGCCTGCAGGACCGTCACTTTGACACCCAGGCGCTTTGCTTCCTCAACGATACCGTAGTCGACCGAGACCCAGTAGCTGTCCTTGAGGTGCGGAAACAAGACGCACAGGTTCCAAGGCTTCTCGGCCTTTTCCAGCGGCACATAGTCGAGTGCCTCGACTTTTTTCAGATCGCCGCCCTTGGCCGAGTTGATCTTGAAGGGCCACCAATCCTTGGCCTGGGCGGCGTTGGGCAGGACGGCCACGCCGGTGACGAAAGCCGCCGCGAGGATGGATCGGAAAGCGTGATTCTTGGTCATGTGATTCCCCATTTTCGTGTGTTCCCGGGTCCGGAGCCGGCGATTTCGCCGGCTCCGCGGTCTGCCTTGGGAGCAGAGGCTTGCTGGCGGATCGTAGTACCGTCTAGGCGAGTCCGCCTTCAGGGCCATCCGCGCCGTTGTTCATTTTCACAGTGCTACCGTACTACTTATAAGTTATAAGTCAATAGGGTTTTCATTAGCCGGTGCTCAGCCGGGAAGGTGTCTTCAATCGCGGTTTCGCTGCCTCGACCGGGATCACAATCCATTTGACGAAAGGCGAGGTCGGAGACAGCAGCCATGCAACTGGCCTCGGCGATGTGGGCTTCCTCGCGACCGACCGGTATGCGGCTTGTCGATCGAGTTGCCTGACATCAAGCGCCGGCGAATAAGTCAAAGCGATCAGCGTGGCCTTCGAATACAGAGCCATTGGTCAGCAGCCGCACTTCGCTATCGACCAAATCGTCATAGGGTCTTTAGGGAGGAGATGTGCCCAGTGCATTCGCGTGCTGCAACAGCCGCGCTGAACCGCACCGCAGCGTGCCATAACACGCTGCGGTCGGATGATTGTTGAAATGACGGTTCCCGCGCACGACCGTGCCGCTTTCCAACTTCTCTCGTCTGGCGCTTGCCAGCCTGAGTTCTTCCTAGAGGTCGGCGCCCGGATTGCGGGTGTTGTCTTGCGACTTCATTCTCCCGGCAGCCGGGCAAAGGCCCGCAACGTGGAGGCTTCTAAATGGAACGCGGGTCCCGATGCTTAGTGGGTGGTGCTGCTGAGCAGGGGCAGGGCAGCACAGCCTCCGCCGGCAAGCCGTCGCGGCCGGTTCCCTTGATGGCGTGCCGGCGCAAGTCCCGCGTCACCAGGCTCGCAAATCGCGATGCACGTCCAGCCATTGCGACATGGTTTTGCCAGCTGAGAGGCCGATCCCGTGTGCGGCGAACAGTCGAAACACTGATTGGTCGGTGTGCGTTCTTGGCGTATTGTGCAGCACTTCTGGCATTACTGGCCTTGCGGGGGTGACGAGTCGGTCATGCGACAGTATGGATGTCCCTATCGGAATAGCCGGTCCGCCTTATCGGTCGTCACACCCGCATATTGCTCCGCTTCTAGGGAACACCCCATCACGCGAGGAAAGACATGGCCACATGCGCAGTATCGCCAATCTAGCCGTTGGGCCCACGGCCCGGCGCTTGGGCCAGTCCACCGGCTATAACCCGCGTCACAACTTGATCCACTGATCCTAGGTGACGACAACGTTGTTCGTCATGATTTGATGGGGCGGGGATTGGCCCAAAAGCGAGCCCCCCAAACTGTGCGGTTGCCAAATACGCAATGGAGTGAATTGCAATGATCATCGTAACAGGCGCCACGCACGGGATTGGGCGGGCCTGCGTGGAGAAACTTGCGTCTGCCGGTTCCAGAGTGGTGGCGACCGGCCGAGATGCAGAAGCGGGCGCGGCGCTCGAACGCGCCAATCACGGTGTCACGTTCGTTGCCGGTGACATCGTCCGTGAAGACGATTGCCGCCGTGTCGTCGACCGTGCGCTTGAACTTGGCAACGGCCGGCTCGCGGGGCTCGTGAACAATGCCGGCATGTCGAAGCGCATTGCCTTCGCCACCGCCACCCAGGACGATTGGGATGAGGTCCTTGCGGTTAATGCACGCAGCGTCTTTTTCTTCATCCGTCATGCGCTGGACGGCTTGCGGCTCGGGAGGGGTTCAGTCGTCAACATGGCCAGCATCGCCGGAAAGACGGGCGAAGAAGGGCTCGCTGCCTACTGCGCCTCAAAGGCCGCGGTCATCGGGCTGACGCAGGCACTCGCGCTGGAGTTCGGCGAGGAGATCCGCTTCAACGCTGTCTGCCCCGGCCAGATCGAAACACGCATGATGGGCAACATCATAAGCGATGCACTGCGCAAGAAGCAGCTCGAACTGCGGATCCCTGCCAACCGCTTCGGTGCCCCTGAAGAGATCGCTGATGTGGTCGCTTGGTTACTTTCGAATCAATCGAGCTATGTCAACGGCACGGTGGTGACTGTAGACGGCGGGGAAACAGCCGGCCTGCGCACACCGCGCGTCGCGCAGATCGATGGTGCTTAGGGCAATTCAGCTCAGCCGGAGCCGCGCTCGTCGAAATAGCGCAGAAAACCATGTGAGCCTCGCTGGATGTCGTTCTCGATCGCCTCGCGGGCCCTCTTCCTGTCGCCAGCCCTCAAGGCCTCGATGAGATGGTCATGTTCTTCCGCGCCGGTGTACCCGCGCGGAATTTCCCGATCGTAAACGTTAAGGATTGGACCCATCGAGGCCCACATGCTTTCGATCTGTCCGATCAGCATCGGCATACGCGACAGGCGGTAGACGCCGAAGTGGAAAGCGCGATTGGAGGATCGCGCTTCCTTGATATTACCGGCCTTATGGCTCTCTACAAATGAGGCGCGGAAGGACTCAAGCTGTTCGAGATCGGCGGGGGCAAAATGGTCGGCAGCGTGTTCTGCCGCAAGCCCTTCAAGTGCCACGCGGATCAGCTTGATCTGAATGTAGCGGGCGCGGCTGAGGTCTGGCACCGCGGCGAACCTGCCGGAGCGCAACTCGAGCGCCTGCTCGCTGACGAGCCGCAGACAGGCTTCGCGCACCGGCGTAATGCTGGTTCCGAGCTGCTCGGCAAGATCCTGCATAAGCAGACGATCGCCCGGCGCGAAATTGCCGATGATCAATCCATCCCGCACCTTGCTGTAAATCCGCGCGGACAGGCTGCCCATCTCCTCGGGCTGCATCTTCATAGGGCCCATGGGACTCCCCTCGTCTCTGCTGCAGCTCTACGGAAATGTCGATTGACGCGTTTCACTACGTTTATAAGTTATAATTGCTGCCTATATTTTGTTATTCAGCGGCAGACAAGTACGTGCACGTTAATTGTCTGCAGCAAACATGTCCGTTTTCATAATTATTTGTGAAATTTTGTTTTTATAAAAAACAAGGAGACCCTTCTTTTCCGATTCTGACAATGGAATGTGACGACAGAAAAAGGCGCGATCTCATCTGCGTGGCATGAGTTGGTGTGCGAGAGATGATGACATCTGAAGGAGCCGGGAAGCTTACGTGTCAATTTCCAGTCTGATTGGCAGAAATTTCCGATTCTGAGGCGACTCCGAACCGGCTGGACCGACGATGACGTCGGCACCGTCAAGATGATCCGGCAGGCCAGCACGTCCAAAAGCTGCGTATGGCGTTTGCAGAGCGTTTCGCCGCCGAAGGGCTTCAAGGGCTGTTGCGCGACAAGACGCGGCCCTCGCGCATTGCGGCTCTCGGGCCCGAAAGCCCGCCGAGCGCAGCTCTGACAAGGCCGCGACAGGAATCGAACGACGACTGGCCAGAATTATGAAATCCCTTGCGACACTACAATTTCAGACATTTCAGTAACAAAATAGATTTAACATTCTCTTCACTTGCACTTTGGGGCGCGTTACCCGATTAGCTGGAGCGGCCGAAACCCCCGCAGGATCAAGCGCGTAGTCGAAATCCAATCTTGCTGGTGCTTGTCGAGGGATGCGACGCGATGGGCCGGCGCAGGTGCGCTGTGAAGCAGCACTGAGCGCGCCGAAAAGCGGCTTCCCAACAGGAGATTGATTTGGATTATGTGCAGTATTTCGCCGGAAGAATCGAGCAACTCAAAGGCCGTGGCGGGTATCGTGAATTTGCCGATCTGGAGCGTCAGTCTGGCAACTTCCCAAAGGCCTGGCTCAATAGGCCCGACGGCCGAAAAGAGATAACCATTTGGTGCACTAATGATTATCTCGGTATGGGGCAGCACCCCAAAGTGCTATCGGCAATGAAGCGCGCCATCGATGCCAACGGCGCAGGATCGGGAGGATCCCGCAACATTGGTGGCACCAACCATTACCACGTGTTGCTCGAGCGGGAGCTTGCAGATTTCCACAATAAGGAAGCAGGATTGATTTTTGTTTCCGGCTTCAGCTCAAACGATTCATCCTTGAGTACATTGGCATCTTTGATGCCGGACACAATTATTTTTTCTGACGAGCACAACCACGCTTCAATTATTAGTGGATGCCGCAACAGCCGGGCCGAAAAGCGCGTCTTCCGGCATAACGACGTTGCGCATTTGCGGGAGCTTCTGCGCAGTGTAAATCCTGCAAGACCCAAGATCATTGTTTTTGAATCGGTATATTCAATGGACGGTGACATTTCACCGATCAAAGAAATCTGTGACATGGCGGACGAATTTGGCGCAATGACGTTTCTGGATGAAGTTCATGCATCGGGAATGTACGGTCCGAAAGGCGCCGGCATTGCCGCGGAACTTGGCATCATGGATCGTCCAACCATCATCGAAGGGACGCTAGGTAAGGCGTTCGGCTCGATGGGGGGTTATGTGACCGGACCTGCCTCCATTGTTGACAGCATACGAAGCTTCTCGATCGGTTTCATTTTCACCACGGCGCTTGCGCCAGCGCTGGCGGCTGGTGCGCTGGCAGCGCTGCGCCATCTTCGCGATTCAGATTCAGAACGAATTGATCTGCACCGGAAAACGAAACTTTTAATCGGATTGCTGAAAGAGGCGGGCATCCCCGTCATGCCGACCCGAAGCCACATCATTCCTGTGCTTATTGGTGATCCATTCCGTTGCAAGGAAGCGTCCCGCCAGCTTCTGGATCAGCATGGAATATACGTTCAGCCAATTCTGGCGCCGAGTGTTCCGGTGGGAACCGAGCGGTTCAGGGTGACGGTTACGCCTGCCCATAGTACGACAGATATTCGGACGTTCGTCGATGCGCTCAGGCAGGTTCTGCTGCGGGACAATCTTGGCAAGGCTGCCTAATGTAAATGCTGGGAACGACAGGGCGCGCAGCCTCAGACCTGATTATATCAGCCGGGCTCGCCGAGGTGGAAGCGGCGGTCAGCGATCCGGTTCTGACGCCCGATCGCATCTTCGAATGTCATCGGAAAGCAGTTCCGTAACCCGCAATGACAGCTTTCGCGATCTTAAATGATGTGACTCCATGATTGAATGGGGCCGTTTGACGGCTCGCAGCTTACACATCGGGCCGGTTCCAGATTCAGGGCTCACCATGAGCCAGTATGACCAGAGCGCATGTTCTTGTGCTGCGAGTTTGATGTAGCTTGGCGTGCCCTACCCGAGGGGCAGGTCACGCCCAGGCCCACGGGATCACACACCAACCCCAGCTAACCTGGTTTGAACGGAGCAAGCCTCCGACGCCGCCCTAATCAAAAACGCTGCAACAGATCCTTCAAATCAATTTACAAGATTTTTACAACCGTCAGTCGTTGACAATGGTACGGCACCCCGAGTCTGAGGTCCGGCACGGCCACAAAAGTGACACCGGTACCCTCGGACCGCCGCCAGCACGCAACATCGGGATTAACAGCAATGGTAAGAAGAAGAGCGCTCATATTGGTCGAAGGCCATAGGGGTACTGGTCAGCTATACGTCCAAGCGGCTCAGTGTCTTGGTCTTCATCCAATTACTCTGACGGCTGATCCACCTCGGTACGACTATCTTTCGGCGGAAAACGTTGAGGCAATCCGTGTCGACACTGGCAATCTCGAAGCGTTGGTCCGCGAAAGTTCGCGGCTGCGTGCTACCCACGACATTGTTGGCATTACTGGCTTTGCCGGGGACCATGAATCGATCTATGCGACAGTTGGCAAGCTTTGCCGGCATTTCGATCTACCGGGACCGAACCCTGAATCGATTGAACGAAGCTGCGACAAATTCAAGCAACGCCAACTCCTCGCGCAGGCCGGCGTTCCAATACCGGCTTATCGGTTGGCAACGAATGCGGCGGAGGTAGAAAGCTCGGCTGCAGAGATCGGCCTGCCCGTGATTCTTAAGCCGGCAGTAGGCAGCGGCAGCATAGGTGTCCGATTGTGCCGCAGCCTCGAAGACGTAGCCGAACATACGACCTATCTATTGGGCGGAAAGCACATATGGCGGTCTACACCGAAAATACTCGTCGAAGAATTCGCACAGGGCCCGTTCTATAGCATTAATGTTATGGGGAATGAGGTCGTTGCGATTTGCGCCAATGACTTTGGTCCCCTCCCCCATTTCGTCATACGTGAGGTGACGTATCCGGCCCTGCTAACCGATCAGGAGCGTGAGCGCATCGCCGATGTTTCGCTGAGCTGTTTGCGGGCTCTCGGCCTTGGCTGGGGGCCAACTAACGTTGAACTCCGGTGCACGAAACGCGGCCCAGTTGTCATTGAAGTCAATCCGCGTCTTAGTGGCGCGCCCGACCCTCAACTGGTCCAGTTAGCTTACGGTGTCGACCTCGTCACCGAGCACATCAAGCTTGTCATTGGCGAGGAATGGGATCTGCGCAAAAAGCATTCGCATACTGCGGCCGCGCGATTCCTGCTTCCTGGTCAAGATGGCACCCTGGACTGGATTGGTGGCGACACTCAGGCAGCTGCTATATCAGGTGTGGCCGAGGTCAAATTGAATGTTGAACCCAAGACACCGATCGTCAGGAAGGGGGATTTCCGAGACTGGATTGGACATGTCATTGCCACTTCGCCCAGCCGTGCTGAAACCGAGGGCGCCCTTCAGCGAGCGGTCGACTTGATCGATTGGTCGATCACCCCTTTTCCGGCGACAATAGGAGGTGATCGAGAGCACGATGTTTGTGGGGCGTTCGGGCGGCCCACCAGTTCTGTTCCGATCAGGCATTGACGGCTTAAGATCCTTGAAACGCAGCAGTTCCGTCTACGTCAATGTCATTTGACGAGGCAAATGCAGCTTTGGCCACACCTGCCCTATCTGCCGCGGAACTTCTCCGCGACCCGTGGCGAGGCCATCGGCCCAATTTGGGCCCAATTTGATTGCCGCCCACCGCCGCCGCAGGACGAACATGCGCTTGACAAGACAACCCCGGCCCGTTCAACTTGAGGCATTCACCAGGGGAGTCCCGGCAAGGGGCTGAGATACTGCTGGCTTTCGCGGCGCAGTGACCCGTTGAACCTGATCCAGTTCATACTGGCGTAGGGACGGTGCAAGCGCTTTGCGGGAGTTCACGCCCGAAGTCCTGTTTCGGCAGGTCGACAGAAGCGTCTTTTCATCCTTCCGGCACAGAACTGGGTCTCCAATGCATGAGCAAAGGAGCCTCAAGATGAATGCCCTCACCCCCGCCGTGTCGACGGGACCACTGCCCGCCTCGCGGAAAATCCACAAGCCCGGCGTCCTCTACCCGCAGATCAGGGTGCCGATGCGCGAGATTTCCGTCCATCCCACGGCCGGCGAGCCGCCCGTCACCGTCTACGATCCGTCGGGCCCCTATACCGATCCGGCTGTCGAAACCAGCATCGAAAAAGGCCTGGCCCGGCTTCGCCACGAATGGATCTTGGCGCGCGGCGATGTCGAGGGCTGCGACGGCCGCCATGTCCGGCCGGAGGACAACGGATTCGCGACGGGCGAACGCCTGACGCCAGAATTTCCCATCCGCCACCGACCGCTCAGGGCCAAAGCAGGCAAGGCGGTGACGCAGCTTGCCTACGCGCGCGCCGGCATCATCACACCCGAAATGGAGTTCGTCGCCATCCGCGAGAACCTTGGTCGCGAGATCCTGCGCGGCAAGCTTGAGCGCGACGGCGAGGCTTTCGGCGCGACGCTGCCCGATTTCGTCACGCCCGAATTCGCCCGCGACGAGGTGGCGCGCGGACGGGCGATCATTCCCGCCAACATCAACCATCCCGAAAGCGAGCCGATGATCATCGGCCGTAATTTCCTGGTGAAGATCAACGCCAATATCGGTAACTCCGCCGTCACATCGTCGATGGCTGAAGAGGTCGAAAAGATGGTGTGGGCGATCCGCTGGGGCGCCGATACGGTGATGGACCTGTCGACCGGCCGCAACATCCACAACATCCGCGACTGGATCGTGCGCAACGCGCCGGTACCGATCGGCACGGTGCCGCTCTACCAGGCGCTCGAGAAGGTTGGCGGCATTGCCGAGGATCTGACCTGGGAGGTGTACCGCGACACGCTGATCGAACAGGCCGAGCAAGGCGTCGACTATTTCACCATCCACGCCGGCGTGCGGCTGCATTACATCCCGCTGACCGTCGACCGGGTCACGGGTATCGTCTCGCGCGGCGGCTCGATCATGGCCAAATGGTGCCTGCACCATCACCGGGAAAGCTTCCTCTACGAGCACTTCGCGGAGATCTGCGACATCGCCAGAGCCTACGACGTCTCCTTCTCGCTCGGCGACGGCCTTCGTCCGGGCTCGATCGCCGATGCCAACGACGCGGCGCAGTTCGCCGAGTTGGAAACGCTCGGCGAGCTGACGCAGATCGCCTGGGCGAAGGATTGCCAGGTGATGATCGAGGGGCCTGGCCACGTGCCGATGCACAAAATCAAGGCGAACATGGACAAGCAACTCGCCGTCTGCGGCGAGGCGCCGTTCTATACGCTTGGACCGCTGACGACCGACATCGCGCCGGGCTATGACCACATCACCTCAGGCATTGGCGCCGCGATGATCGGCTGGTTCGGCACCGCCATGCTCTGCTACGTCACGCCCAAGGAGCATCTCGGCCTTCCCGATCGCAACGACGTCAAGATCGGCGTGATCACCTACAAGATCGCCGCCCACGCCGCCGACCTGGCGAAGGGCCATCCGGCAGCGAAAGTCAGGGATGATGCGCTTTCCCGCGCGCGCTTCGAGTTCCGCTGGGAGGACCAGTTCAACCTGTCGCTCGATCCGGAAACGGCGCGGTCCTTCCACGACCAGACTTTGCCCAAGGAAGCGCACAAGGTGGCGCATTTCTGCTCGATGTGCGGACCGAAATTCTGCTCGATGCGTATCTCTCACGACATCCGTGCCGAGGCGCAGAAAGAGGGCATGGCGGCGATGGCGGCGAAATACCGCGAGGGCGGCGATCTCTACCTGCCGGCGGACGAGACCGGCGCACCGCTCATACCTCAGCCACGTGAGCCATCATGAAGGTCTTGGTCAAAGGGGCCGGCGTTGCCGGCCTCACCGTCGCCTTCGAGTTCGCCGCACGCGGCGCGGTGGTTACCGTTGCCGAGACAAGGCCTGCCCTTGGCGGCAATGCGTCGTGGTTCGCCGGTGGCATGTTGGCGCCGTGGTGCGAGCGTGAAAGCGCCGAGCAGCCGGTGCTGGATCTCGGACGCGACGCCGCCGACTGGTGGGACGCCGCAACGCCCGGCTTGGTAGCACGACGGGGAACGCTGGTCTTGGCCGCGCCGCGCGATGCGGGCGAGCTCGACCGGTTCGCCAGCCGCACGACGGGCTATCGGCGCGTCGAGGAAGATGAAATTGCCTTGCTGGAGCCCGACTTAGCCGGCCGCTTCCGCCGCGGATTGCTCTTCCCCGACGAGGCTCACCTCGACCCACGCCCGGCGATGGCGGCACTTCATGACAAGCTTGCGACCATGGGTGTCAAATTCCACTTCGGCTGCGACGCCCGGCCTGTTTCGGGTTCCGCCCGTCAGATAGACTGCATCGGAATGGCAGCGGCCGATGACAGGCTGCGCGGTGTTCGCGGCGAAATGCTGATTCTTCGCACGCCTGATGTCTCGCTGTCGCGGCCGGTCCGTTTGCTTCATCTACGCTTTCCGCTTTATGCCGTGCCGCGCACCGATCACCGTTTCATGATCGGAGCGACGATGATTGAAAGCCAGAGCGCCGGACCGGTGACGGCGCGTTCCATGATGGAGCTGCTGGGTACCGCCTATGCCCTCCACCCGGCCTTTGGCGAGGCCGAGATCGTTGAAACCGGTGTCGGCGTCCGCCCAGCCTTTCCCGACAATTTGCCGCGCGTCGAAACGAAGGGTGAAATCATCGCGATCAACGGCCTCTATCGTCACGGTTTTCTCCTGGCTCCCGCCATGGCGCGCCAGGCTGCCGACCTGGTTTTCAGTCAAGACAGAACCAAGGAGCTTGCTCATGAAACTGATGGTCAACGGCGAAGCGCATGAGGTTGCCGCCACCACGCTGGCCGGGCTGCTTGCCGCGCTTGACTATGAGGGCGATTGGCTCGCGACCGCCGTCAACAACGACCTGGTGCAGAAAGCCAACCGGGCGGAATTCCAGTTGAACGACGGCGACCGGATTGAAATCCTCTCGCCCATGCAGGGCGGCTAGCATGTTCGACCTTCTTGGAACGACGCTTCCCTCCCGACTGCTTCTCGGCACGGCTCAGTATCCTTCGCCGGCCATCCTTGCCGATGCGGTCAGGGCATCGGGCACGGCGGTGGTGACCGTCTCGTTGCGCCGTGAGATGGCAGGCGGAAGGGCCGGCGAAAAATTCTGGTCGTTGATCCGATCGCTCGGCGTCAGAATCCTGCCCAACACTGCTGGCTGCCACTCCGTCAAGGAAGCTGTCACGACTGCGAAGATGGCGCGCGAAGTTTTCGGTATCAACTGGATCAAGCTCGAAGTGATCGGCAACCATGACACGCTGCAGCCGGATGTTTTCGGTTTGGTCGAAGCCGCCCGCATCCTGTGCGAGGACGGTTTTGCGGTATTTCCCTATACCACAGATGACCTTGTCGTCGCCGAGCGGCTGCTGGAGGCGGGCTGCAAGGTCTTGATGCCCTGGTGTGCGCCGATCGGTTCCGCCCTCGGGCCGGTCAACATTCCGGCCCTGCGCTCAATGCGCGGACATTTCCCTGAGGTACCTCTGATTGTGGATGCAGGGCTCGGGCGGCCGTCGCACGCGGCGACTGTCATGGAACTCGGCTTTGACGCCGTGCTCCTGAACACGGCGGTCGCCAGGGCGGCCGATCCGGTCGGCATGGCGCGCGCGTTCGGCAAGGCGGTCGAGGCCGGTCGTGAAGCTTTCAGCTCCGGAATGCTCGAACCGCGCGACGTCGCCATACCATCGACACCGACCATCGGCAGGGCAGTATTTTCATGAAGCTCGATCCCTTCTACCTGATCCTCGACAGCGCCGCCTGGATCGAACGGCTGGTGCCGCTTGGCGTTAAGATGGTTCAGTTGCGCATCAAGGATAGGGACGAGGCCACGCTGCGGACGGAAATCCGCCGCGCGAACGGCGTCTGCGCGGTCCATGGTTGCCAACTGATCGTCAACGACTATTGGCGCACGGCAATCGAGGAAGGCTGCGACTTCGTCCATCTCGGCCAGGAGGATTTGGCTGCGGCCGACCTGCTGGCGATTAAGTACGCCGGATTGAAGCTCGGGCTTTCCACGCACGATCATCTCGAACTGGAAACGGCCATCGCTGCCGAGCCCGACTATATCGCGCTCGGCCCCATCTATCCCACCATCCTGAAGCAGATGAGATGGGCGCCGCAAGGGCTCGAGCGGATCAGCGAGTGGAAGCATAGGGTGGCGCCGATCCCATTGGTCGCCATCGGCGGCCTCAACCCCGACCGGCTCGACGGTGTCTTCGAGGCCGGTGCGGACACCGCGGCGGTGGTCACCGACATCACATTGAATGCCGATCCCGAAGCGCGCACGCGAGAATGGATCGAAAAGACAAAGCCATGGCGCTGAGGCGAGAACCGCATGTGCTCGTGGTCGGCGGATCAGACTCCAGCGGTGGGGCTGGAATTGCACGCGATATCGAGATGATCTCTTCCATTGGCGTGCGCACCTGCCTTGCTGTCACCGCGCTAACGGTGCAGACGCACCATGCGGTCATGGAAATCCACTCTATGCAACCCGGTCTGGTGGCCGGTCAGATGCGTGCGGGGTTGCAGGCCAACAAAGTGGCGGCCATCAAGATCGGCATGCTCGCCACGGTGGAGATCGTCATTGCGGTTGCCGGAGTGCTGCGCGAAAATCCGCAGGTGCCGGCAGTGCTCGACCCGGTGCTGGCGTCGACGTCAGGCCGGGCGCTCCTGGAAGCCGGCGCCATCGCCGCCCTGAAATGCGATCTGATGCCATTTTGCCGTCTGGTCACCCCCAATCTCTTCGAGCTGGCACTCCTTGTTGGCTCGGAGCGGGCAGTGGATGAGGACGGCGTAGTGTGGCAAGGCCAAGAATTGCTGGCAGCCGGCGCGCGGGCTCTGCTGATCAAGGGCGGCCATGCATCGGGACCGCAATCAACCGATATTCTGTTGCGCCCCGATCACGAACCAGTCCGCTTTGACACGCCGCGTCTTGCCGCATCGATGCGCGGGACGGGCTGCATGCTGGCCAGCTCGATTGCGGCACATCTGACGAAGGCGCAATCAATCGAGTACGCCGTGCGCCAGGGCAAGCTCTTTGTGTTAGAAAAGCTTCGGAAAACCCCAGCCGAATAGCCGTAGAGCCGGCTCAAGCGTTCAGCGGCTGACGCTGAAATGGAAGCCGTAGCCCTCCTGCCCTTTTATCACAGGGGCAGCAACGCGCCGCCGTCAGGCGGGATGCGGAACGGACGGCCCCCGCGAAGGGCGCCGTTCTCTTTGAGCTGCGCCCCTGGTGAGCGCCTTCGTGCCTAAAGCTGTGCCGTCGGGCTAAGCTTCAGCTTAAGATCGTTCTGAAAAGCCGAACATGGTTCGTCGAGGTAACCCTTGAGGGAAGGATCCTTGTCGGGTTCCCTGTTTTTCGACAAAATCGCCCTGCAGAATTTATATTGCGATTTGGCGGCATCGCACTGCTGGGTGTCCGCCTTATAGCAAGCGTGGACCAAAACGGCTCCCACGTAACCATGCTCGACGTTGTTGGAAGACAGGTGGGTCTGAATGTCTTGGAGAATGGCAACTCCATGGGACATCCCATCTGCTCCGGAGTAGGTCATTACGAGTTGACCGGGTCGTTCAAAGCCGCTTACCGAGCCGCTCCCTGCAACATTCTCGTAGGTGCCAGACAAATCCGGGGCCGACGTGAATGTCACCTTCAAGGGGTGCCCCAGGCCGACAGGGGTGACATCCGTAAAGTCGGGATCGTAGTATACCGAGAGATACCATTCGCCCTCTGTAAGAGCGTTGGGGGCTTGCCCGAGCCCAAGGCGCTGCATGCTCTTGTCGATGACAGTCCGAACGACGTTGGACGTGCCCTGCTGGATGCCTTCCCGAAGCTGGTCCAGATGAAGGCGCCTACGGCCAACACAGCCACACCCAGCAGGCCGAACCTCGCACCTGTTGACTTCGTTTCACGCCCGGGCTCGATTTCCGGCTGGTCCTGCATCCGCCCCTCGCAACGCTCGTCGGGAACAACTTGGGACCCGATTATGGGCCCCAAGGGATCGGTCAGCAGGCTTCCAGATGAACTTTCTTCTTCATGCGTTCCTCCTCGACTCAAGGGCACTTGCCGTGCGGAGCCGAACACGCGCAGTATGGAGATGATAACCCGATTGCGGCTTTCAAGTGTCCTCGCATCCCCCGAGGGCGCCACCTGATCTCTCGGGCAACCTTCGGCGCCGCAGTTATTGAGGCGGCCGGCTTGGAAGCAGTTCCTTATGGCCCTCATGCATAAACCAGAGCACCCGTTTGAGATGACTGCGAAGGACGGGCGCGGATTGGCTCTTTGACCGGATCGATACCCAGTACATCCAGCGCCATCTCCTCTTCGCTGGCACTGTCGGCGCAAGCGTTCATGAGCTTCAAATAGAGCTCGATATGCTTGTCATCATATGCGGTTAGGCTTTCCGACCAGGGGACTTCCGTTGCAATGGTTGGATCAGGCGTTGGGCGCGATCTGCTTTTCATCCATGTCTCGCTTTGGCGATGAACCAGGCCCCCGTTCCAATTCAGAATATCTCCATCTAGCGCACTTTCAACCGTTCTCGGCCTTCTTCGGACAGTGCCCAATCGTTGCATATGGTCGTGGGTTCCAAATTGGCGCGCGGCTGCTCGCGACCAATACATCCTCAACTTGGCGAGGCGATGTAACGCCCGGCCGAACCAGAATGGCGCGGCTATTGAGCATCGCCGATTGGATCGAACTTCTTATTTTAGCTTCGCGATAGTCTTGTCTGGATGCTTGCAAGCGTCCATCATGCCGCCGTACATACGCTTAAGGATCTCGCCCATCACCGTACGAGCAGCAAACATTTCCAAACTCGATCTTGCAATTTGAGGCTTTGCGTTACTGCATAGCTGCATTGCACAAAGTGTGTTTGCGCATTGCACAACTTTTAGCCATTAAGCTTACAGCTGATGCACGCGATGGTTTCCTCCCATTCCATCGTATCAGCTGTTCCCCTCTGAAGATTTTGACTTTACATACCTCGGTTTTCCGATGGCCCTCTTTTTGGCGGTCGCCACGTCGTTAATTGGAACGCGGCGTCGTTAATTGGAACGCGGCTCGATCGCCGGTTCAGCCATCAGGCTTTGGAACCCGTTCTGCCCGGCCGACCCCTCCCGACAACAGTCTGACCTTCGCCAGCCTTCTACGGGCAAGCGTTCGCGCCAAAAGTTCAAAGCCGCGTCCGTAACATTCGACGATGAAAGCCAATGTCATCAGGTCGAGCAGAAACTCGTCGATCGCATGTGTGAGGGCATCAGACTTTTGTCCGAACTGAAGGAGCAGGGCGCGCGCGTCTTCGATCGCGGCCTGGCAATCGTCTGCATCTATCAGGGAACTGATCCTGTCAAAGATCTGCAAGCGTCCTCACTTTTCGGAAGCCACACTCAGCATCGAACGCCGCTGATGAGTGAGTTTCCAACAAAAGAACAGGGTAACGTTTCGCGAAAAATCGCTCGGCAGCGCGTCGATCGAAAATGGTGCCTCAAATGACATGTGAATCCCGGCTCACCAAGATGTCGTCGAAGGCGAGTGAGCCGGCCCATGTCTGCGTCCCGGCCGCCTGACAACTGGTCAGGAGGAACTGTGGCCACATTCGTCGTAGGCAAATGGGCCATCTATTCTTAAGCCGCCACGGTTCAGCCTAGATTACATGGGAAGCGACAATAACGGAAAGAAAAGGTTCGCAAAATGAGTAGGGTGGCTGGATCAAACGAAGATTTGGCTGCACCAACGACCTTTGGGCCACTTCTGCAGCCCACCTTTCGCTCGATCTGGCTCGCCACGCAGGTTTCAAGCCTCGGCTGGTTGATGCAGACTGTCGCCATCAGCTGGCTGATGGCAACGATCTCGACTTCCGATCTGATGGTTGCGTTGGTTCAGGCTTCATCGAACCTGCCCGCCTTCGTCTTGTCTGTCTTCGCCGGGGCTCTCGCTGACAATTTCAGCCGGCGCCGGGTCATGTTCGCCGGTCGGTGCCTTATGGTGATAGCCTCCGCGATGCTGACCGCATCGGTGGCGCTGGGCTTTGTCAGTCCGTGGATGATCCTCGGCTTCAGCTTCTTGATCGCAAGCGGCGGTGCTCTCAATGATCCGGCCTGGCAAGCGTCGGTTGGCGATATTGTGGATCGACGCGATGTTCCCGCTGCCGTCACCCTGCTTTCTGTTGGATTCAACACCGTCCGGACTGTGGGCCCGGCGCTCGGCGGCATTGTAGTTGCCTCGTTTGGCCTTATGGCGGCATTCGCGGTGACCACGCTCACCTATTTCGTACCCTTGGCCACTATTTGGCGCTGCAAGTGGAAGGTTCGTTCTTCCCCTCTTCCACGCGAGTCGATCAGGACGGCGATCTATGACGGGCTGCGCTTCACGGCGATGTCATCGGAAATCAAGGCAGCGATCGCGCGCGGAACCCTCTTTGGCTTGGCGAGCATCGCCATACTCGCGCTGCTGCCGGTGGTTGTCCGCGATCAGCTGGGAGGAGGCCCGCTCGCCTATGGCGCGCTCATGGCCGGCTTCGGGACCGGAGCCGTCTTCGCTGGCCTCTCCAACAGCCTGTTCAGACGGAGCTTGTCACAGGAGCGGCTGATGAGGCTCTCCTGCGTCGCCTGCGCGGCGTGCTCACTTTCGCTGGCACTGACAACTTCGATCGGGGTGGCGGCAATTGCACTCGCTTTGGGCGGCGCGGGCTGGGTCACCGCCTGGTCAGGGGTCGGTGTGAGCGTGCAGCTGGCAAGCCCGCGCTGGGTCGTGGGGCGCACCATCTCGATCTACTATGCTTTGATAGATGGTGGCATCGCGCTCGGCAGCTGGGTGTGGGGCACGGTGGCCGAAAACCATTCGCTGGCCCTGGCGCTGGAGGGTTCCGCTGCCTCCCTGATGTTCGTCGCTGCAGCCGGCGTTCTGTTTCCTCTTCGCGAGCGCCGCGACTCAGAGCCCGATCCTCTGGAGGAATTCGATGCCCCGGCTGTCGCGCTCAACCTGAAGCCGAGAAGCGGCCCGATCGTGGTCAAGGTCGAATATCTGATAGCCGAGAGAGATCTCGAGGCTTTCCTCGACCTCATGCGGCAGCGGCGTCATGTACACAGCCGGGTCGGTGCTCGGAATTGGACGCTCCAGCGGAACTTGCAGAAGCCTATGCATTGGACGGAAACGTTCCGCACGCCGACCTGGACGGACTACCTTCGCCTCAATCATCGTCTGACGGAAGTGGACAAGGAACTGGACGAGCGTGTCTTCCAGTTGCACGCGGGAGAGGAAGCGCCTCAGATGACACTTTCCATCGAGCGACCGACAAGCTCGGCCCGCAAGCCCGAGCACTCAGCTTTTCGCCATCCCCGTCATTGAAGCCCGGCCGGCACAGAAACGCGATTCTTGTCTATCGCGCTCAAACCGGTGCGGGAGACGGACAATCCACCAAAATTCGATGTGGGTGGCAGAGAAGAACCACAGGCTGAGAGTGCGGCCGATCGGTCCCACCGTGAAGCGGAGCCTGGGGCTGCAGCGGCACGCGACTATTGCCGCGTGTCACCTTTTGAATTTAAAGGTGTTCCTCAGCCCGCCTCGCTGATCCGGGCCAAGGCTATCTTGAGGTTGGCATTTTGTCCCGCCAGCTCGCTGAGACGATCACGTTCGGCGGCGACCACATCCGGACTGGCGTTGGCAACGATGCACCCGCGCGGAGCGTGCTGTTGCTGGAAGCAGGAAGGCATGATCGGCCAAAGCCGGGAGAGGTGCTGCCGGCAGTAGCGAATGGGCTGCTGCGTCAGCCTGGTGTCTGGACGCCGTTCGCCGAGGCCGGCTTCGTTGAAAATCGTGCGCTTGTTTCGGTGTGGGCCAATGAAGTTCCCAGCGAGCGGCACGGCATGTTTTCCGCTCAAGGTGCCGGCTGGCAGCTCGACCTACGCGATTCGACCGGCTGATGGTGCAGGCGGCCAAGGCGGCAGGTATGGACACGCGGTTTGGCTCGGCCGTGGGTTCGGCAGTGCGCGACGATCAAGGCTGGCTGCTCAAACTGGCCGATGAAGCTATCGTTGCCCGCGCCGTGGTTTTGGCGACCGGTCGCAGTTGGAGGCTGGAGCGATGTTTCGGCGCCAAGCTCACCGTGCACGGACATCTTGCCGCCTACACACGCTTGTTCGACCGCGCACCGGGGCGATTGCAGCATGGTCGTCGAGGCGCGTCCCGCAGGCTGGTGGTACAGCCCCGACTTCCCGGACGAACGCCGTGTGGTCGCGTGCCTCACCGATCCGGATCTGGGCAGCGAACTGCGCAAAGCCGGACATTGGTACCGCGCTTTAGCCGCAACGCAGTCCATCGCGCCGCTCGTGCCACCCAACGCAATCGAGACCGCCAGCATGATCAAGGCGGCGGGAACCGCAACGATCTATCCCGCCGCCGGTGACCGCTGGGTCGCGGCGGGCGACTGCCTGTTCTGTGCCGATCCACTGTCATCACGCGGGATCGTGCATGCACTCCGCTCAGGCATCCTGGCGGCCTAACGCGGCATCGGACATGCTGGACGGGCGTGGCGATTTCGCCTGCGCCTGCTATGCAACGATCGCCACACGCGGCTTTGCCGATTACCTCCCAGCGCTGGCTGCCCACTATGCAGCCGCCGCGCGATGGGACACGCCTTTCTGGCAGCGGCGGCGCAGCCATGTCTTCCACGCGTCTAGCATCGAAGGAGGGAGATCAGAGGTGGTCTCGCGACGGGGTGCTCGGCATTTATGAACCGACCGAGCGCCAGCGAGTGGTCGTCGGTGACCTCCATGATCACACCGACTTAATTCAAATTTGTGTGTATATATTGACGATTGAACTACCTTCACCTCGTAGACGGCAATGCGGGCGGGTAGAGAGGGTTCTATGATATGACAAGCGATTTTTCCGCCGCCCGAGTGCATTTAGATCGAGCGTATGACTACCTTTGTGGGGATGACCCGATGAGTCAAAGGGGCCGCGAAGCCTTGGACCTGCTAATTGAGGCGGTTGCCGTCGAAGAGTTCAAGCAGCCACGCCAAAGCGCGGAGGTGCTAAGGTTTCCGATCGGGCGCCGCTGCTGAGGTAATCTCCACGGCCGCCATGTAGCCTGGCAGGTGAGGCGCTCACGGCAGGGACTCGCTGCCCCGTGAGGGCCGGGAACGAACGCATTGGCAAACGGAAAGCCCACTTGCCAGACCAGCGCCCGGCCGGCATGGCAAGAGAGCTGGCGGGTTCCCAGGCGGAGACATTGATGCCGGACTATGACGTGCTTTGCATCGGCAATGCCATTGTCGACATCATTGCCTAGTGCGACGAGGCTTTTCTCGAGACCAACGGCGTCATCAAGGGTGCGATGACCCTCATCGACACGCAACGAACAGAGCTGCTGTACAGCCGCATGGGTCCGGCGATCGAAGCCTCGGGCGGCAGCGCCGGCAACACCGCCACCGGCGTAGCCAGCTTCGGCGGGCGCGCCGCCTTCTTCGGCAAGGTGTCGAACGATGCGCTCGGCGAGATCTACGCCCACGACATCCACGCCCAGGGCGTCGCCTTCGACACCAAACCCCTAGTGGGACAACCACCGACGGCGCGCTCGATGATCTTCGTCACGGCCGATGGCGAGCGCTATATCGGCCTGCGTCGAACTCGGGACGGAAGACATCGAGCCCGACAAGGCGTCGGGCGCCAAGGTGAAATTCGAGGGCTATCTGTGGGACCCGCCGCGCGCCAAGGAAGCGATCCGGCAGATCGCGCGCCTGGCGCATGCCGCCGGACGCGAAGTCGATGACGCTGTCGGATTCGTTTTGCGTCGACCCCTACCGCGACGAGTTCCTCGAGCTGATGCGCTCCGGCACGGCAGCAGCAGGTCGTCTGGATGGCCGGAACTATCCGGGTGAGTACGTCGGCGATTGGCCGAGTGGTCGAGGCCATTGAGCTTGCAGGTTCGATCAGCGACGCAATGATCGCCAGCGCTCGGCGCCTTCATCCGAGCCTGCAAGAGCGGATTCTCGCCTTTAGGGCGAAGATTGCTTCATTATGCTCCTCCCCAAATGGCGAAAACAGCGATCCTAGTTTAGTTGTCGTGGAGGCAACGCGGAGTATTCGCGCCAGTTCGGTCATGATCCCCTCGTCTTCGAGGTCGCTGGGGCGGTTCTGACAGGGCGCGCCGCGCATGATCTGCGGCGGGCAAGAGGACAGATGCCGCTCCTGAAGGTGGGGCCGGATACCCGCTGCGAAAGAACCACGGCCGGTTCACGTTAGCCGCGCCCAATTCGCTCTCACCTGGAAAAAGACGGGCGAGGTTTGCCTTGAGCTGACCGTGTTAGCCTGCGGCCCAGGTCGGGGGCTAGGGTCTCGAACTTTTCGCGCAGTTCCTCCGTCAGGGCCCTTGCGTCGGCGCCACTGTCAACCACCCGGGTATTGAGCAATATCAAGAGCTCCGTCCGTTCCTTGGCGTATTCCGTTCTGCGGAACAATCCCCCCAAAAGCGGAATATCTTTCAGCACAGGAACCCCAGAATTGGCACGGTTGGTGCTGTCTTGCATCAATCCGCCGATAGCGACCGTGTCGCCGCTTTGGGTGGATACGGTACTCTGGAGGCGGCGCACCGAAATCACCGGGGATTGAACATTGGTTAGCGTGTTCCTGTTGGCGGTGCTGACCTCCTCGAATGTATCGAGTGTTATACTACCCCCGGCACCTATTCTGGGCGTAACAGCCAAGATCGCACCTGTGTCGCGCATTTCGACGTCGCTCACGATCGGAGAGTTCTCGCTTAGGACAGATTGCGATGATCGCGCTAGGACGGGGACCTGATCGCCCACCTGGATCGTGGCCGTTTGATTGTCGACCGCAAGAATGCGCGGCGCGGACACAACCTTTACCTCCCCAAGCGCTCTTAGCCCGTGTAACACAATGTTGGCGTCTTTGCCGGGAAATACATACGATAAACCATTTGGAACTGCGCCTAAGCCCCTGGTGGAGAGAAGATAGTCCACGCCGTAACTTAGACCATCATCCAGCCGAACCTCGGCGATGATGGCTTGGATGAGGACCTGTCGAGGCTTGAGATCGAGTTGACGGATCGCGGCCTCCACGATCTTGTAGTCGTGTGGTGCTGCGAGTACTACCAGCGCGTTCTGTCCGGGGTCCGCCCGAATCCGAACCGGCGCCGAGAGGCCGAGACGGTTCGCTGACACGACCGTTTCGTCCACCGAATCCGTTGTGGAGACGGTCGCATCTGGCATTTCGGCCGGCGAAGCTGACA